>NZ_JBIBVY010000014.1:16240-205963 GCF_043080665.1 Streptomyces sp. NPDC014991 | reverse complement strand
CGTTGTCGTCGGTTGTCGACGCTCCGCGTCGACGCCCTCCTCCGCCTTGCAGCTGCACGCACCGGACCCCGCTCGGGTAGGCCATGCGGCGCCCGTGATCCCGGCCGGCATGATCCGAGAGAAAGGCCCTGGGCCCTCTCGTTCGGATCATGCCGGATCCGAACGAAAGACCCTGGCCGCGGCCCACCGATCCGCACATCACCCTCGCCCGGCCCCTGCTCCGTGGTCCGCGCACACCAGAGCCCCACACCGACACGGCCCCGCGCGGACGCCGTACCGCGCACCTGGACTCCCGGCCCCCGCCATGACAGCTCGTGCCCCACGAAGCCCCGGCCCGGCGACCCCGCCGAGCCGGGCGACCGGCAGCGGACCGCCCGCCACCAGGGCCTGCTACGCGACGCCAGAGGGCTCGTGCCCCGGTCCGCAGTGCGCTCAGCAGCTTCTCCGTGGACCCTGCCGGTGGCGGCCCGGCGGCGGTGGCCGTTGCCCGGGTGCCGCACCGGATCCAGCAGCGGCCACCTGGGCAACACGCCCGGTGGCAGATCGGCGGGGTGGCACGCACGTGTGACGTCGTCCTCTCTCAGCGTGCCGCGGGGTTGCCCTGGTGGGTGAAGGCCGCCCACAGGTGGATGTCGTGCAGGTCGGCGCGGGCGGCCTCGCGGCGCAGTGGGTCGTCCAGGCCGGGCGGGGGCCGGCGGTCCGGGTCGAGCATCCACAGCTGGGCCGCGCGCAGCGCGTCGGCGGGAGCGACGTCCTCGCTGGTGAGCATGTGGTGGAAGACGGCCATCATCAGTGCGGTCGCGCTGTCGTTGACGGCCCAGCGGGAGCCGACCACGTCGGCCGCTCCCCGGGCGACCAGGGCGGTGGAGAGGGTCAGTGCCTCGTCGTGGTCGCCCGTGCTCAGGTCGGTCTCGCAGGCGCTGAGCACGACCAGCGGCCCGTCCGGGCCGGGTGCCGCGGCCGCGGCGTGGTCCAGGATCCGGGCGACGGTCAGCTCGCCGTCGGCCAGCGACAGCGCCGACCGTGTGGGACTCGGACCGGCCACCCCGTGGCAGGACACGTGCACGACCGCCGCCGGCTGACCGCCACCCGGCAGCACGGCCAGCAGGTCATCGCAGCTACCGGGCGCGTCCGGCACGCCCTCGGCCGCCACGAACTCGCCGTAGCGCCGGGCGTCCGGGTAGCAGGCCGAACGCAGCGCCTCCGTCTCGATCTCGGCCCACACCAGGCTGAGCCGCGGGTCGGTGACCAGTACCCGGCGCCCGGTGACGGGCAGCCTGTCGCGGGTGGCGGCCCGCAGGAACTGTGCCCCGGACGGGGCGTAGCTGAACACCGCGTCCTGGCACGCGTACCGGTGACCTCCCAGCGGGATGTGCTCGCGCGCCGCATGCCAGGGGACGACGCCGAGGGGGCCGCAGGGGATCAGCACGATCCGCGGCGGCCGGCCGAGGGGTTCCAGGGACTCGAGCACCGGCCCTACGGCGGCGGGCCAGGCCCAGTCGCACAGCTCGCCCAGCGCCTTGCGCCATTCCGTCTCGGCGGCCTCCCGCGACGCGCGCGACGCCTTCGGGCCGGCCGCTTCGCGGGAACGGCCGGCGGCGGCGGCGAGGTAACGGTCCAGCTGGTGGCTGCCGGGGGAGAGCAGCAACGGCAGGGTGAGCACGGAGGGCTCGGCGCCGCCGGGGCGCAGGACCAGCGCGCGTCCCGGGATGTGGGGGCAAAAGCCCTCGCCGGGGACCAGGTAGACCAGCGCGTCGGCCCCCGACGCGGCCAGCGCGGCGGTCAGTGCGGCGGCGTCCGGAGTGCCGAGCAACTCGCGCGCGCCCGTGCCGTTTCCCGCCCCCAGTGCGGCGAGCGCCTTGCGTCGCAGACTGCTCGGCAGCTCTGCGCCCGGGGCCGCCACCCCGGCCGCGATTTCCGGCCGCAGCGGATCCCTCGCCGCAACATGCGCTTCGCCCGTGTTCCCAACAGACCGGCCCTCAGCCGGATGCCCTTCGCCCGGGTCCCCCTCGACCCGGTCTCCCTCGCCCGGACCCCGCTGGAGTGGATGCCGCGGTGCCTGCGTCCGCCACCGCTCGGCCAGGTCGGGGTGGCCCCGGTCCGCCAGCAGCCGGGGCACGCCGTGTGCGGCCGCGGCCGTCTGGAGCACCAGGGCGCGGCCCAGTTCCAGCGCCTGCACTGCCTCGGCGGGCCGACGGTCCTCAGCGCATCGCAGGGCCAGCCACAGCCCGTGGCCGGTCGCGGCCCGGGCCACCGACAGGGCGTGCTCGGCGCCGAGCTGAAAAAGGACATCGGCGGCCATCAGCTCCAGTGCCTCGCGGCGGGTGTCCAGGCTCGCCCTCCGGTCCTCACTCGCCCGCGGCCCACCGGTCACCGCGCTCATCCAGTGGGCCGTGGACAGCTCCGTCAGAGCCTCGACGTTCATCGGCAGGCCGTGGCTCCGGGCGGCCAGGGCTCGGACCCGGCTCAGCTCGGCGATGCACGGGTCGAGGAGGCTGAGGTCACCGCGGTGGGTGGTGGCGCGGAGCATGACCCGGCCGAGGGCGAGCCGCAGCCGGGCTTCCTCAAAGGGTGAGGGCCGCGATCGTTCGATCACCCGGTGGACCTCCGTGACGGCGCGGTCGACGACCTCCCGGCGAGGTTCGACCCTGGCCAGTTCGGTCATCACCTGGACCCGCGCAAGGGGGTAGTACGGTGCGAAGAGCGGCGGGATCTCGGCCGGATCGATCTCCACCGCCTCCCGCAGGTACCGGGCGGCGGTGCGGAGGTCGGCCTGGTCCCCGGTGCGGGCGGCGCGTTCGCCGTGGGCCATGCCCAGTGTGCCGGTGACGACGAAGCGTGCGCCCGCCTCGGGCGCGGGCGAGGCGTGACGGTCGCTCAGCGTCTTGATCAGGTCCTCCGTCACGCGGGCCAGCGCGGCCTGGTCCCGGCTGCGGCGGGCCAGCTGGAACCCGGCGACGAGACTGAACAGCGCCTGGATCTCGTCGCGTTCGTCGGCGGCGGACAGACCTTCGGCCATCGACAGGGCGGTGACGCCGTCCTGGAGGCTGCCGCCGAGCGTGGCGGCGGTGGCCACGCGATGGGCGAGGAGGACGGTCAGGCACCGCCGGGCGGCCGCGGCCTTCGCCCCGTCCGCCGGGAGCGCGCCGATCCACTCCCGGAGCCATGCCGCGCTCCGCTCGACGCGCGCGATGTCGCCGTTCGACGCCCACAGGTTGTCGATCGAGACCGACAGGATCAGTTCCAGGCTCAGCTCTCGCCGCCACGCCGACCGTACCGTGGGGTCGGGGTCCGGTCGCATCGCGGCCACGTCCACCTCGGCGAAGTCCAGCGTTTCGGGCATCCGGAGGTTCCCCGCCACCAGCAGGGCGGCGTGGAACTTGGCGAAGCGGATCCGCTCGGGCGCGTCCGCAGGCAGGGCGAGCAACGCCTCTCTGGCCGCCCGAGCGGTGCCGCGTACGTGTCCGGTGAGCGACCGGGGGTCCCGCCCGCCCGATCTGAGAGCGGCGAACAGTTCGCGCAGCGGCGCGAGCTCCGGCTCGTGCAGGCCCAGTTCGTCCAGTTCCCGGCCGGCGTCCGCCATGGAGACCGGGGATTCGTTCACGGTGACGCACAGCCATTCCAGCAGGCGCGCGAAACGCACCGCGTCCCGGCGCGCCCGGTCCACCAGCCTCTGGACGGCGTCGGTCGGCGCCTCCTCGAGGAGCTCCCCGCGCGGCAGCGCACCGGCCGGCCCCGCCGCCTCCGCAGCGTCGCCGCCCTCCTGGGGCGGGGACGGCGAACTCCCCGCGGGCGGACCGGGGAGCGAGGACAGCAGTGTCGCGACGTGCTCCATGACGGGCAGCACACTTTCCCGCATCCGCGGATCCCCGGCGACGACGCGGGCGAGAACGTCCAGGGCCTCGGTCAGCTGCTCCCGCAGCGCTTCGGCCCGGGCCGGCGGCTCCGAGCCGTCGCGCGCCTCCGGGGGGATGCCCGACGGGACGAGCAGTCCGGCGAGATTGCTCCGGGCCATGATGGCGAGCCGGTCGTTCAGCGGCCTGGCACGGTCGGTCCACCGCAGATGGTTCAGGGCGGCCGCCCTCTCCTGCGGATCGGCGGGCGTCCGTCTCCTGAGCCGGGCCCGCATCAGCAGCCCGAGCCAGGGCACCACGGTCGCCCGGGCCGGGTCCTCCGCCGGTAACAGCGCCTCGACGCCGGCCAGGTGCTCGGTCACGAACCGCAGCGCGGCCGACAGCGGATCCTTCTGCGCGCCGGGCCACACCTCGTGCGCCTGGCGAACGGCGACGGCGGCCCAGGACCGGAGTCCCGCGCCGTCTCCGTCGCCGTGATCCCGCCGCATCCCGTCGGCCATGCATCCCCCCGCGACAGGTTAGTGGCCCCGGGCCCGCCCTGCTGCCGCACCGGCGGCGCCGCCCATGATGCGGACGCGTGCGTCCCGGACATCCGTGTGATCTTCTCCTGGACGCGGTCCTGACCGAGGGGGCCGGCGAGGACGCCGCACAGGCGGCGGTGCGGACCGCCGAGCAGCGCGGTCGGCAGCTGGGCGAAGCCGCGCGCAAGGAGACCCGTCCGGGCCGCCTGGGCCCCGAGCGGGGGCTGACCGCGTGCGAGCGGCTGCTGGACGCGTACGGCTATGAACCGGTCCGGGAGGCCCCCACGCAGCTCCGGCTGCGCAACTGTCCGTTCCATCCGCTGGCCGCGAAGGCCCCCGGCCTGGTGTGCGGCATGAACCAGGCCTTCCTCAGCGGCTACCTCACCGGCCTCGAGGTCCGTGGGGTCCGGGCCGTTCTGGCTCCCGAGCCGGGGGAATGCTGCGTGCGGCTGTGCCCGGCAGACACCGGTCGCGAAGACCGGACGGCCCAGGATCACTGACGCGGGACCGGCCGTCCGCCCGCGCCACCTCGCCGCTCGCGTCACGGCTCGCGGACGCTCGGCGCCGCGGGGCCGCCCCGTGGGCACATCGGCGTCCCCGCGGACGGTGGTCATATCGGCGTGCGGTGGAGCTTCACGGGATCAGCGGGGTGACGGAGCGGGCGTGCTGCCACATGCCGTGGAGCTGCTCGAAGGGGCGCTGTTGTTCGCCGTGCAGGGCGTTGAGCACCACGAGGCTTCCGGTGAGGACCGGCACCGCCCACTGGACCCAGGCGAGGTGCCGTAGGGCCTTCTCCGTGTCGATGGGGTGCTGGGCGGCCTTCTCCGCGTCCTGCGGGTCGGAGGAGGCGGCCAGCTCGATCTTCTTGCCGAGGACGCGCGCGTAGGCGGTCGCGGCCAGCGCCGCCGCGGTGACGACCGTCTTGGCGGTGGTGGAGGCGGCCACGCCCTTCTGCGTGCTGACCCGGTGGGCGTTCACGGCGAGCAGTCCGCCGCCGCCCCAGAGGTGGGCGCCGATGGCCGCGGCGTTGACCGGTGTCCACTTCGCCCAACCCGAAGAGGAGATCCGTGCCGACTCCGTGTCTGTGCTGCCCTCGTCCCTGGCGGCCCCGTTGAGGCCGACCGCGCCCATGAGTGAGCCGCCGAACCACGCTGCCAGTCCCACGTCGTGCAGGCTGCGGACAAGGGTGTTGCGTCCGGACATGACTGTGCTCCTTCGTGCAGAGGCGAGTGGTGAGCCGACATGAGGTCGGGCGTGACTCCACCCTCGCCGCAGCCCGTTCCCCCCGCCATCACTGCTGACCCAGACGGGCCTGCGGCCGGGGCGGGAGGGCGCCGGCGCGGACGCGGGCGGGGGAGGACCTCCACACACGACAGAGCAGGATATAAGAGCTGATGAGCCGATCCATGTGTCATTTTCCGCTGACCAGTTACTCGTGGAGGAGAGGAACGGCCGATCGAGGCCCGTGGAGGTGGCGTCCCGCCACCCCGGTGAGGGGCCTCCCGGAGCTGACACAGAACAGCACTGCGGTGCCGAGGAGAGTGACTGATGAGCGAGTCCGTGCAGGAAGGTGCCGGAAGGCTGCGGCAGACCGGTGAGACAGCCAGAACAGAGGCGTCCGCCACGGCCGATCAGGCCAGGCAGGCCGCGGGGCAGGTGGCGGAGACCGCCGCGGAGCAGGCCAGGGCCGTGGCCGGCCAGGCGCGGCAGCAGGCCGGTACGGTCATCGACGAGCTGCGGAGCCGCGCGATGAACGAGGCCGCCGAGCAGGCGCGGCGCGCGACGGACACGTTGCGCCACTGGTCGGACGACGTGGCGGGACTGGCCGACAACGCCCCGGGCGACTCGCCCGCCCGCGGCCTCGCCACGCAGGTGGCCGACAGGGGCCACCGGGTCGCCGACTACATACAGGAACAGGGCATTGACGGCCTGGTCACCGACCTGCGCCAGTTCGCCCGCAGGCGCCCGGGAGCCTTCCTTGGGGGCGCGCTGCTGGCGGGAGTGGCGGTCGGCCGCCTGGCCAGGGCGGCGGGCAGCGCCAAGCAGTCCCCGCAGCCCGGGCAGCACCCCGGTGGTGCCCCGCGATTCGACGCGGGCGGCGGGCCGGCCACGCCGACGCTCCCGGCCGGCCCCGTTCCGGACACCCCGCCGATGCCGCCGTCACCCCCGGTCGTGCCGGCGGCGACCGAGCCGTCCGGCACACCGCAGGCTCCGCCGGTGCCGGTGGATCCGCCGCACCCCGGCGCGCCGGCCCGACCCTACCCGGAGGTGTGAGGTGTCACCGGTCCCTCCGACGCCCGCGGAGCACGGGCGGGAAAGGTCGGTCGGTGAACTGCTGGCGGTGGTGACGTCCGACGTCCAGACCCTGTTCCGGCAGGAGATCGAGCTGGCCAAGACGGAGGTGCGGCAGGAGGCGGCCAAGGCGGGCAAGGCGGCGGGCATGTACGGCGGCGCCGGGTTCGGCGGCTACATGGTGCTGCTGTTCCTGTCACTGGCCGCCGTCCTCGGCCTGGCCAACGTGATGGACGGCGGCTGGGCCGCCCTGATCGTCGCCGCCGTGTGGGCCGTCGTCGCGGCCGTGCTCTACCAGCGGGGCCGCACGCAGATGCGCGCCGTCGAGCCCAAGCCCGAGCGAACCGTCGAATCGTTGAAGGAGGATGCGGAATGGGCACGTCACCCGACCAGATAAGGGCCGAGATCGATGCGACCCGGGACCAGTTGTCCGCGGACGTGAACCAGCTCGCGGACCGGACCAGCCCGCGCCGTGTGGCACGCCGCCAGACCGAGCGCGCCCGGGGCAGGCTCACGGGACTGCGCGACCGCGTCATGGGCACCGCCTCGCAGACCGCCCACGGGGTGACGAGCGGTGCGCAGTCGGCGGCCGGCTCCTTGCAGGAGGGTGCCGGACAGGCGACGGACTCGGTGCGTGAGACCGTGGGCCAGGTCGGCGACGCGGTCGGCCGGGCCCCCGACGAGGTGGTGCGCCGGACGCAGGGAAGTCCGTTGGCCGCCGGGCTGATCGCCTTCGGTGCCGGTGTGCTGCTGTCGTCACTGCTGCCGGCCTCGCAGGCCGAGGAACGGGCGGCCTCCGGGCTGCTGGAGAGCGGTGGTGAGGCGCTGGAGCCGTTGAAGCAGGCCGCTCTCGAGTCCGTGCAGCATGTGCAGGAAGACGCCAAGGAGGTCGCACAGCGGGCCGCCGGAGAGGTCAGGGACACTGCCGTCGACGCCGCGCGCGCGACCCAGGAGGAGGCACGCGGCCAGGGCGAGCACCTGACGGCCCAGGCACGGGAGTCGGGGCAGCAGGTCGCCGGCGAGGCCCGGGGGCGGTCGAGCGGCTGACGGCCCCCTCGGCGTCGCCGCGTTCCCGGAGAACGCCCACCCGGGCACCGGACCGCTCGGCTCCGGTGCCCGGGCGGACGCGCGACAGGACGTTCACACAGCACTCCCGCAAAGCGCGGGCCGGACACGTGATTTGACCCTCGGTCAGAGGACCCGTGGCCCCGGCAGGCAGGGACAACAGGCCATGAAGCACCTCGGCGGACGCCGGTAAACACCAAGATTTGGTCAAGTTGCGGCGGGGACTCGTGGGTCGGCTCGTCACCGAGCCCTGCGGACGAGCTTCGTGGATTTATGCGGTCTGCCGCAGTCGAGTGTGTCGACAGCGCTACACAGTGTGACGGCATATTGTGACACATTAAACGTTTCTTTTAAAACGGATATGTCATGAGAAGAGCGTCCATTTATATAAGACTGTAGTAGCTTCCTACAAGTGAGGTGGTCGTGCGGACACTCGCTTTCGTATGATCGTTTGTATAACGTGCACTCGTTCCTGTTGATCGGACACCGATCGCTCTGTACGTGCGCGGCTGGCTCGGCCGTGGCCTCTCGGCGGGCGGGGCGTCCGCAGTGCGCCGCAAAATCGGAAAGTGATGACAGAGATATTTCACGGGGCGTCAGGGGTTCGCGCTGCCCACGCTTCCACGGATGTTCGCTCAATAGCTTCCCCGTCGGACTACATTCCGGACGGGATCTACCTCGATCTTTCGCAGGCCCTCGGGCGTCCCGTGCATCTGAAGTGCGAGGGCCTCAACCTCGCCGGGTCCGTGAAAATCAAGGCTGCGGCCGAAATGGTTGACTCCGCGGAGCGGTCGGGGCTTCTGCAGCCGGGCGGGCGTATGGTCGAGTCGTCCTCGGGAAGCCTCGGCGTGGCGCTCGCCATGATCGCTGCCGATCGTGGGTACGGCTTCATCTGCGTCACCGACAATCGCTGCAATGAACGCAACCTGCGTCTCATGCGTGTGTACGGGGCTGACGTCGTCGTCATCGAGGAGCCGGATCCCGTCGAGGGGCTGCTCGGTGCCCGCATCCGGCATGTCGCCGACCTCTGCGCACGTGAACCGGACGTGCTCTGGCTCAACCAGTACGCCAACGACAGCAATTGGCTCGCCCACTACAAGACCACCGGTCCGTCGATCGCGAACGCTCACCCCGACGCGGAAATGGTGTTCATCGGAGCGGGCACCACCGGCACGCTCACGGGGTGCGCGCGCTATCTCAAGCAGGTGGGACACCCGGCCAAGATCGTCGCCATCGACAGTGTCGGTTCCGTGACCTTCGGCGATCCGCCCGGACCGAGGCATATACCGGGGATCGGGACAGGCCGGCGCCCGGAGATCGTCGACGAAAGTGTCATCGACGAGATCATCATGGTTCCGGAAGCGGACACGATCCGTATGTGCCGGGCCATGGCCGGACGAGGTTATCTCTTCGGCGGATCCACGGGAACCGTCCTCGCGGGAATGATGCACCGGATATCCGGGGAACGGGCCGACATGCCGGTCGTCGCGATCTCCCCGGATCTCGGTGAACGCTATCTGGACTCCATTTACGACGACGAATGGGTCAAGGACCGGTTCGATCTGGGTGGCGGCACAGGACGGATAACTCGACGCCGTCCGGCGGTACCGGCGGTAGACAACCAGGTGGGTATCTGATGACCGAGCAGCACAATCTCATCGGGCTGTTCGAGGAGCAGGCACAGCAGTCGCCGGACAGAACAGCGGTCGTCTTCGGTGACTACCGGCTGACCTACCGGGAACTGCGCGAAGAGGCCCATCGCGTGGCCGGACGTCTGCGCGGACTCGGAGTCGGCCGCGAGACACTCGTCGCCATGGCGTTTCCCCGGTCCGCGGACGCCGTGGTCTGCATGCTGGGGATCGTCCTGGCCGGCGGGGCCTACCTCCCCGTCAATCCGGACTTCCCCGCCGAGCGGCTCAACCGCGTACTCAGCGACGCGCGTACGCCCTTGGTGGTGTGCGCGCCCGAAGCCGGCGAGGCGGTGCGCCAGGCACTTCCGGAAGGCACCACCCTCCGTACGCTCCCCGACCTGCTCGCCGATGACGCCGTGCCGGCAGGCGACGAACCGCCCCGGGTCGCGGCGGACGCGCTCGCCTACGTGATGTACACGTCCGGCAGCACCGGGCGCCCCAAGGGCGTCATGGTGGAACACCGGGGCGTGGTGCGCCTCGTCAAGGACACGGACTACTTCGCGTTCTCCCAGGACGAGCGTTTCCTGCTGACCGGAGCCCTCGAGTTCGACGCCTCGACCTTCGAGATCTGGGGCGCGCTCCTGAACGGGGCCGTCCTGCACATCGTCGACCAGGAGACGCTGGTCGTCCCGCAGCGTCTGAAGAGGGCGCTGCGGGAGGCGGGGACCACCGTGCTGTGGCTGACCGCACCGCTGTTCCATCAGCTCGTCGACGAGGACGTGTCGCTGTTCGAGGGCCTCGGTACGCTCCTCGTGGGCGGCGACACCCTCTCCTGTCCCCACGTGAACCGGGTGCTCGACGCCTGCCCTGATCTGCGGGTGCTCAACTGTTACGGCCCCACCGAGAACACCACCTTCACGACCGTCTTCCCCGTCGACCGCCGCTACGAGTCGGCCATTCCCATCGGCCGCCCGGTCACCGGGACCACCACCCGCGTTCTCGACAGCGACCTGCGGCCGGTGCCGACGGGACAGATCGGCGAACTGTTCACCGGGGGCCTGGGGCTGGCGCGCGGCTACCTGCACAACCCCGATGCCACGGCGAAAGGTTTCCGCACGCTCGACGGCGAGCGCTACTACCGCACCGGCGATCTGGTCAGCGCCGACTCCACGGGCGTGCTGTACTTCCACGGCCGCACCGACGACCAGGTGAAGATCCGTGGCCACCGGGTCGAGGTCAAGGAGGTCACCAGCGCCCTCCTGGACGTACCGGGCGTGCGTGACGCTCACACCGTCGTCCATGGGACCGGTACCGGCAAGCGGTTGATCGGCTACGCCGTCACGGATGCCGCAGGCGACGAGGACGGTGTGCTGAGCGAGCTGAGGCGACGCCTGCCCGCCTACATGTGTCCGGACCGGATCGTGCGCGTACCCCGGCTGCCGCTCAACGCCAACGGCAAGGTCGACGCCGCCCGGCTTCCCCTCCCGGCCGTCTCCGTCCGCCCCCGTTCCGGGCAGCTGAGCCCCGAGGAGGAGAAGCTGGCCGGCCTCTGGGCGGAGGTGCTGCACACCGAGCCCGAACTGATCGGCCCCGACAGCGACTTCTTCGAGCTCGGCGGCACGTCCATCACCGCCGGAGTCCTCATCGGAAGGATCGGGCGCGTCCTGGGCGGGGCCCTGAGTTTCCAGGACCTGTTCGCCACGCGCACGCTGCGCGGCATGGCTCGCGCCATGACAGACGGCGGAGCTCAGGACTTCGCCCCCATCGCCGACGTACCGGCCGATGGTGACGTGCCCCTGCATCCGCAACAGCGGGGCCTCTACGCCCTGTGGCAGGTCGACGAGGAGTCGCTCGCGTACAACATCCCGGCACGACTGGATGTGAGCGGGCACCTGGACCCCGAGCGGCTGCGGACCGCCCTGCGCGCTCTGACCCAACGGCACGGTGCCTTGCGCACACGGTTCGTCACCGAGCTGGACGTCCACGGCGTCCCGCAGGTGCGGCAGGACGTCCAGAGCGCGGTGGACGTGCCGCTCGACGTCCTGCCCACGGCGGAGGCTCCCACGGACGACGACGTCGTCGCCCGCTTCGTCCGTCCCTTCGACCTCAGGACGGGCCCGTTGGTACGCGCCCTGCTCCTCCAGGGGGAGGGGTGCGACGACCGCCTCTACCTGGACGTTCACCACATCGTCTTCGACGGCGTGTCGCTCGCCCTCCTGGTCGACGAGCTCTTCGACCTCTACGTCGGCACCCCGCCCGAGGAACCGGCGACCGCCTACGCCGCGGCCGGCCAGTGGCTCGCCCGGGAACTGGAGGAAGGCCGGTTCGCGCAGGACGGTGCGTACTGGCTGGACAGGTTGCGGGACGCCCCACCGCCGCTGGACCTGCCGACGGACCACCCCCGCCCCGCCATCCGCAGCTCTCGGGGCGACGTGGTACGACGCGACCTGGGGACGGTGTGCCAGGACGCCGTCCGCCGGTGCGCCGCCGCTCACTCGGTCACCGACTTCTCCGTCCTGCTGATCGCCTACGCCGCCGTGCTGGCCCGTCTCAGCGGGCAGCGCGACCTTGTCGTCGGCTGCCCGATGAGCGGACGGGTGCATCCCGATGTGGACCGTGTGATCGGCATGTTCGTCAACACGGTTCCGCTGCGCCTGCGCATCGAGGACGCCACCACGCTGGGCGAGCTGCTGGCCCAGGCCGGCCGGGAACACCGCGGCGCACTCACGCACCAGGCATACCCGTTCGAGCGGCTGGTCGAGAAGGTGGCGTCCCACCGGGATCTGAGCCGCAACGCGCTGTTCGACGCCTTCTTCGCGCTGCAGAACATCGACTTCCACGCCTTCCGCAAGCACGGGCGCCGCGTCACGGTGTCGCTGCTGCACCCGGGCACCAGCCGATTCGACCTCAACCTCCAGGCTTACCAGCGCCCTGACGGTCTGCGTCTCGAACTCGAGTACTCCACCGCTCTGTTCACGCGGCAGTCCGCGCAATCACTGCTGGAACAGGTCGTGGCCGTCCTCGACGAGGTGCTGCACTCTCCCGGCCTGCCCGTCTTCCCGCCGACGCCCACGACGGCCGCGCCCACCGCACCCGCCGCCGACTTCGCATTCTAGGAACCGCTCCATGAGTAACGTCATCGCACTTCAGCAGGCGCTGCGCGCCCACCCCGAGCAGGCCGAGTACTGGCGGGAACAACGACACGCGTGGACCGAGCCGACCGTTCTGGTCCGGGACCACCTGCGCGGACATCCCGGTGGAAGCCATCACGCGCGGGCCGGGATCCCCGCCGCGGCGGTCACGGCAGCCGGCAAGCTCACCGGCGACGACCCGATGCTGCGGCGTGTGCTGGCCGGTGCGGTTCTCGCGCTGCTGGCCGCCCGGGCCACCGACCGGCAGGACGTCACCGTCTTCCTTCCGGCCGCCGACACGGCCGTACCGCTCCCGGTCCCGGTCCCGGCCGACCAGACCGGTCGCGACCTCCTCACCTCGGTGCGGGCGCGCTACCTGAAGGCGGCCGAGCACCTCGACATCCCCGTTCAGGCACTCCTGCGGCACGAGGAGGAACAGCCCAGCGACCTGATGCTGACGCTGGACTCCCAGCTCACGCCGGACCACGCCGAACAGGCCGGCTGTCCGCTCCTGTTCGACGTACAGGCCGACGCCGTCGTCGTCCGCTTCGACCCCCGGCTGTTCAGCGCCACCACCGCACAGCGACTCGCCGACGCGTACGCCGAGCTGTTCGCCGCGCTGCTGGCCGATCCCGGAGCACCACTGGCGGCACGCCTCGCCGCCAACGAGGCCGAGATCGCCACGATCACCGCCGAGTTCAACGACACCGACGCGCCGTTCCCCGAGACCCGCACGCTGCACAGCTTCCTGGAGGAGCGGGCGGCGGACACCCCGGACGCGACCGCCGTCGCCGACGACGGCATGACCTACGGCGAGTTGAACGCGACCGCCAACCGCCTTGCCCGGGTGCTGCGCGCTCGCGGCGTCCAGGCCGGCACCGTGGTGGGCGTGTGCGTGCCACGCTCGCCCCACATGCTGGTGGCGATCTACGCCGTCCTCAAGGCGGGTGGTGCCTATCTGCCGGTCGATCCCGCCCTGCCTCGCAACCGCATCGACTACATCCTCGACCACAGCCGGACCGACCTCGTCGTGACCACGGACGAGACCCGGGAGGTCGTCGCCGGCCGTCGCTCGGTCGATGTGGCGGCCGCGTACCACGACGACACCGACCCGGGTGACCCGGAGCCGCTCAGCGGGCCCGACGACCTCGCGTACGTCATCTACACCTCCGGTTCCACGGGCAAGCCCAAGGGCGTCATGGTCGAACACCGCGCCATCGTGAACCGCCTGTGGTGGATGCAGCGGGCCTACCCCCTGGGCAGCGACGACGTCATCCTGCACAAGACGCCCTTCACCTTCGATGTCTCGGTGTGGGAGATCTTCTGGTGGTCCATCGCGGGGGCGTCCGTGGTCACGCTGCCCAACGGCGAGGAGAAGAACCCGGAGCGGATCGTGGAGCGCGTCGCCGCCGCCGGCGTCACCACGCTGCACTTCGTGCCCCCCATGCTCAACGCGTTCCTCCAGTACGTCTCGGCGACCGGCACCGAGGGCCAGCTGGGCACCGTGCGCAGGGTCTTCGCCAGCGGTGAGGCACTCGCCGTCGCGCATGCCGAGTCGTTCCAGGAGGTCATCGGCAGCCATGCGCGGCTGGTGAACCTGTACGGCCCCACCGAGGCCGCCGTCGATGTCACCTGCCAGCCGTGCGACACGGTGGACAGCACCCGCTCGATCCCCATCGGGCGCCCCATCGACAACATCCGCCTCTACATCCGTACGAGCACCGGGGCACTCGCCCCGGTGGGAACGCCGGGCGAGCTGTGCATCGCCGGAGTGGGCCTGGCGCGTGGCTACCTCAACGCACCCGAGCTGACCACGGACCGCTTCCTGCCCGACCCGTTCGGGCCGGCCGGCCGCATCTACCGCACGGGCGACCTGGCACGTTGGCTCCCCGACGGGACGATCGAGTACCTGGGCCGCATCGACACCCAGGTCAAGGTGCGCGGATACCGCATCGAGCTGGGCGAGATCGAGCATGTGGCGGGCACCTGCCCCGGCGTCACCGACTGCGCCGTGACCGCCGTGGCGGACACCTCCGGGGACAAGGCCCTGGTCGCCTACGTGGTCGCCGGAGCCGGTTTCGACACCGACGCGCTGCACCGGCACCTCGCGGCGGAACTGCCGTCCTACATGGTTCCGCAGTACATCGTCGAGGTCGACGGCATCCCGACCAACCACAACGGCAAGCGTGACCTCAAGGCGCTGCCGCGGCCCGCGGTCACGGGCACCGGCCCGGCCGGCGCGGCTCCCGTCGTGGCGCCGCGCACTTCCACGGAGCAGACGCTCGCCGCCATCTGGGCCGATGTGCTCGGCGTGGAGACGGTCGGTGTCCACGACAACTTCTTCGCGCTCGGCGGCGACTCGATCAAGTTCATCACCGTCCTGGCCCGCGCTCGCGCCGCGGGTCTGCGGTTCTCCTTCCAGGCGCTCTTCGCCCATCCGACGGTGGGCGAACTCGCCGGCGTGGTCGAAACCGGGGAGCCCACCGGGGCGGGGACCGACGCCCCGGCTCCCGTCGAACCGTTCGCGCTGCTCGACGAGGCCGACCGCGCAGTCCTGCCGCAGCACGCCGTCGACGCCTACCCGATGTCCCAGCTCCAGATCGGCCTGATCTACGAGGCGACGCGAAGCGATGTCGAGGGCCTCTACCACGACATCCTGAGCTACCGCATCGGCGAGCGCGTCGACGTCAGCCTGTTCGAGCGGGCCGTCGCGCACGTCGCTCGGCGCCACACGGTCTTCCGTACGTCGTTCCACCTGCACGGGTTCAGCGAACCGATCCAGGTGGTGCACGCCGAGGCACCCTCCCCGCTGGTCGTCCACGACCTGCGCGGGCTCCCCGCTCCCGAACAGAAAGCCGCTCTGGAGGCCTTCTCACAGCAGGAACTGCGCGCCGGCTTCGTCTACGGAACCGCCGACCTGGTCCGCGTCCACCTGCACCTGCTGGGACCCGAGGAGTTCCAGTACTCGCTCAGCTATCACGACGCCGCCCTCGACGGCTGGAGCGTCAACACCATCCACCGCGACATCTTCACCGCCTACTTCGCCCTGCTCGACGGCCGTGAGCCCGAGGTGCGAACGTACGACGTGGCCTACCGGGATTTCATCGCCCTGGAGCGGCAGGCGCTGGACTCCGGTGAGCAGCGCGCCTTCTGGCTGGACCTGATGGACGAGGCGCAGGGCACGCAGTTGCCGCGTCACCGGGCCGAGACCGGGACGGACGAGGACCTCCCCGAGGTGGTCATCCACGACGTCGACCTGCCCGAGGGACTGTCCGCCCGGCTGATCGAGCGCGCGCGTCAGCTGCGGATCCCGATCAAGTCGCTTCTGCTCGCGGCCCATACCGTGGTGCTCGCCTTCGTGGCGGGCACGAACGACGTACTGACCGGTTACGAGCACTCGGGACGCCCCGAGGCGGAGGGCGGCGAGACCGTCCCCGGCCTGTTCCTCAACACCGTTCCGTTCCGGCTGCGGCTGCCGGAGGACGGCACCTGGGCCGATCTGGCGCGCTCGGTGTACGAGGCGGAGAGCGACATGCTGCCGAACCGCCGCTTCCCCATGGCGGAGATCAAGCGCGCGGTCGGCAGCCGCGACATTCTCTTCGAGACGGTCTTCAACTTCACCCACTTCCACGTCCTGAAGAGCCTGGGGGAGCGGGACGGTTTCGCCCTGGTCCGTTCGGTCGTCAACGCGCAGACGGAATTCCCCTTCCGCGCGGAGTTCTCCCAGGACGCGGTCTCCGACGAGGTGCTGCTCAGCATCCACTACCACCCGGACGTCTTCGACGCGGCCAAGATGGTCCGCATGGGGACCTACTACACGCAGGCCCTCACCCTGCTGGCGACCGATCCCGAACGGCCGCTGCACCTGCCCTCGTTGATGGGCCACCGGGAACAGGCCGCGTTGCGGGAGTTCAGCGGCGGGCCCCGCGTGGCACTGCCCGACGGCACCTTCGTCGACGCGTTCGCCGCGTCGGCTCGGCGCCATCCCGACGCGGTCGCCGTGCGGCACGGCGAACAGAGTCTGACGTACGCCGAACTGGACGCGGAGTCCGACCGCTTCAGCGCCTTCCTCGCCGGTCAGGGTGTGCGCGCCGGCGACGTGGTGGCGACCATGCTGTCGCGTGGCACGGCCTGGGCGGTGACCGTCCTCGCCCTGCTGAAGTGCGGCGCCGTGTACCTCCCGCAGGACCGTGCCTACCCGGCCGACCGCATCGCCTCCGTGCTCCGCCGCAGCGGCTGCCGCCATGTCGTCGCGGCCGACGAGGACGCCGCCCGTCTCCAGAGCCTGCTGGACGAGCGACTCGACGGCATCGACGTCCTCGCCTACGAGCGGGCGGCCTCGGTCGCTCCGGCCGCGCCCGCCACCCGGCCCGGTGCGGACGACGTCGCGTACATCATCTTCACCTCCGGCTCCACCGGTGAGCCCAAGGGCGCGACGATCCGCCACTCGGGCATGCTGAACCACCTGCTGGCCAAGGAGATCGACCTCAAGCTCACCGCGGCCGACCGGGTGGCGCAGATCGCCACGCAGTGCTTCGACATCTCGGTCTGGCAGTTGCTCGTCGCCTGGATGTGCGGCGGCAGCACCGTGATCTACGGGCAGGACGAGATCGTCGAGGCCGGTGCGTTCCTCACCGCCCTGCGCGACGACCGCATCACGATCCTCGAAGTCGTGCCCTCCTACCTGGACGCACTGCTCACCGAGGTCGAACGGCGCCCGGCCGGACTGCCCGACCTGCGGTTCAACATGGTCACGGGCGAACCTCTGCCGCCCGCCCTGACGCGCCGCTGGTTCACCCACTACGACGTCCCGCTCGTCAATGCCTACGGCCCCACCGAGGCGTCCGACGACGTCACGCACCACGTCATCGAGCACCCGGTGGAAGACACCAGGACGCCCGTCGGACGGCCTGTCATCAACACGGGTATCCACGTCGTCGGCCCCGACGACTCGCTGCGCCCGATAGGCAGTTACGGGGAGATCTGCGTGACCGGCGCGGGGGTGGGACTCGGCTACATCAACGACGAGGAGC
This sequence comes from Streptomyces sp. NPDC014991, assembly GCF_043080665.1. Lineage (NCBI taxonomy): Bacteria > Bacillati > Actinomycetota > Actinomycetes > Kitasatosporales > Streptomycetaceae > Streptomyces > Streptomyces sp. NPDC014991. The sequence continues at coordinate 188,436 of NZ_JBIBVY010000014.1, read as the reverse complement.
GCACCGCCGCGGTCTTCGTCCCCAACACCCTCGACGACCGGTCGGAGATCATGTACCGCACCGGCGACGTGGGGCGCTGGTTGCCGGACGGCAGCCTGGACTGCGCGGGCCGCGTCGACCACCAGGTGAAGGTACGAGGCCACCGCATCGAGCTGTCCGAGATCGACAGCGTGCTCGAACGGCTGCCGGGAGTGTCCGGCGCCGTCACACTGGCCCGCGAACTGCGCGGTGAGAAAAGACTCGTGGCCTTCTACTGCGGCACGGCGGAGCCCGATCCGTCCGCGTTCCACAGCCGGCTGTCGGCCTCGTTGCCCGCCTACATGCACCCCGAGATCCTGGTGCGCCTGACGGAGTTCCCGCTCACCGGAAACGGCAAGGTCGACCGCAAGGCCCTGGCCCGCCATGAGCTGGCCGCCGCCGACCGCACCGACGTGGTGCCGCCGGCCGACGAACACGAGCGGCTGGTGCGGGACGTGTTCGCCGGGGTGTTGGGCCAGGATCCGGAGACCGTCGGTGTCACGGACAACTTCTTCGAGATCGGCGGCCACTCGCTGGCCGCCATGAAGGTCGCGGCAGCCTCCGAGGGCCGCATCTCGCTGCGGGATCTGCTGGCCCACCCCACGGCACGGCTGCTGGCTCGGCGGCTCGTGAAGCAGGAGGCCGGCACCCGGCGTGACCTGCTGGTCGACCTCACCGCGGCCGCGGGCGGCGAGTGTGCCCGGCCGCGAGCGACCGTGGTGTGCGTGCCCTTCGCGGGTGGCAGCGCGGTCAGCTACGTCACCCTCGCCGGGCACCTCGCCCGGACCGGGGCTCCGGTCCGGGTACTCGGAGTGGAGCTGCCCGCCCGCACCCGTGACGACAGCCTCGCGCCCGTCCCGGTGGAACAGCTCGCACAGCAGCTCGCCGAGGAGATCCAGCGCTCGGCCGACTCTCCCGTCATGCTCCTGGGCCACTGCGCCGGCTCGGCCTTCGGCCTGGCCACCGTGCCTCGGCTCCGCGAGCGCGGAGTGGACGTGCGCGGACTGCTCGTGATCGCCAAGCTGCTGAAGTCCGTGGACCCGGCCGCCCATGCCTCTAACGAGGTGGTCGACATGTCGGACGAGGAGATCCTGGACTGGCTCGTCGACAACACCGGCCTGGAGGACATCGCCGACCTGGGCGTCAGGGAACGCACGGACCTGGCCCGCGCCTTCCAGTACGACACGTCCCAGGCGACGCGCGCCTTCCACCAGGCCCTGTCCACGCTGCCCGCCAGCCGCCTGGACTGCCCGCTCACCGTCCTGCTGGCCGAGGACGACCCTCTCGCCCAGGGCCACGAGGAGACGGCACGCAACTGGGAACTGTTCAGCGACACCGTACGCCTCGAGGTGAGCGCCGACGGCGGCCACTACCTCAATGCCACGCGCCCCGAGGGCATCGCCGCCGTCCTGCGTGCCGACCTGGGAGTGTGACGTCATGATCACACTGACCATCGTGCTCATGGGCGTGGTGACGTTCGCCCTGCGGTTCTGCTTCTTCGGCCCGCTCAAGCCGGAGCGGATGCCGGGCGGCATCGAGCGGGCCCTGCCCTATGTGATGCCTGCCGTCCTCATGGCGATCATCGTGCCGTCCGTGGTCCTCGCCCCGGCCCCGGCCGACGCCCCGGGCCGGCTCTCGCCCTACCTGGTGGGTGCGCTGACAGGCTTCGCGGTCGGTGTCTTCAAGAAGGACAACTTCTTCCTGGTCTTCGCCTCCGCCGTCGCCTCGTTCGCCCTGGCCAAGTTCCTGCTGTGACGGAGCCCCTGATGAGCACATCTCCGCTGACCGCCCGGCCGCCGAGCCGCGGGCAGGAGATCCGCACCGGATTCCGCGACGCGCTTCCCCTCGCGCTCGGTGCCCTCCCCTTCGGCCTGCTGTTCGGCGCCGTCGCACAACAGGCGGGCCTCAGCCTGTTCGACACCGTGCTGATGAGCGCCCTTGTCAACGGCGGCTCCGCCCAGATGATCGCCACCGGACTCATGTCGGCCGGCACGGCGTGGTTCCTCATCGTCGCGACCTGCCTGGTCGTGAACATGCGCCACGTCTTCTACTCGGCCGCCCTGTCGGCGCGGATCCGGCATCTGCCGCTGCTGTGGCGCGCCGTACTGGCATTCGGCATGATCGACGCGATCTACGTCCTGGCCGCCAAACGGTACGACGGCACCACCGGCGACCGGCGCGGCCGGCAGCACTGGTACGTCCTGGCGGCGTCGGTCCTGATGTACGCCGGCTGGCTCTCCAGCACGCTGACCGGCTACCTGTTCGGCAAGGACGTCACGCGCATCAACGCCCTGGGACTCGACTTCGCGATCTACGCCACGTACATCGGCCTGGTCGTCTCCTGCTTCACCAGCAAGCGCGCCGTCGCAGCCGGCCTCCTGGGCGGTGCGCTGGCGCTGGTACTGCACCGGCTGCCGTACCAGAGCGGCCTGTTCTGCGCCACGTTGGCGGCGACCGTCGCCGTGGCGCTGTGGGAGGGCCGGGTCAAGGCCGAGGACAGCGCGCCGAAGAGCACACCGGAGCAGGAGCCGACGGCGAACAGCTGACCTCCGCCCCCCACCACCTCCCCTCTCCGTTCCTTCCCGAGGAGTTACCGCCTTGCCCAGCACCCCTCAGTTCTCCGTCGTCAGCGGAGCCACCGTCCACGACGTCCTCGACGGCCGCGAACAGGACATCGTCGACCTCGTCGCCAGGGCCTACTCCGCCCACGGCCGGCAGCAGACCGTCAACCCGCCCAGCTACTTCCTCCGCTTCCCCGATCGGCCGGACTCCCGCATCATCGCCCTGCCCGCCTCCCTGGGCGCGGAGTTCGGTGTCGACGGCATCAAGTGGATCTCCAGCTTCCCGGCCAACATCGCCTCCGGCCTGCCCCGGGCCTCGGCCGTCCTGATCCTCAACGACCACGAGACCGGTTACCCGTTCGCGTGCCTGGAGAGTTCCATCGTCAGTGCCACGCGCACCGCGGCCTCCGCCGCGCTGGCCGCGGACCGGCTCCACACCGGGAGGGAGCGCCCCCGCCGGGTCACCTTCTTCGGCACCGGCCTGATCGCCCGCTACATCCACCGGTATCTGACCGGCACCGGCTGGGAGTTCGACGCGGTCAGCGTCTACGACCACTCCGCCGAGTACGCCCGCGGCTTCGCCGACTACGTCTCCGGCACGGGACACAGCGACACCGTGGCCGTACTGGACGACGCCGAGACCGCCGTCCGTACCTCCGACCTGATCATCTTCGCCACCACGGCGGGTGAACCCCACGTCAAGGACGTGGACTGGTTCGCTCACAACCCGACGGTGCTCCACATCTCGCTGCGGGACCTCTCGCCGGAGATCATCCTGTCCTCCACCAACATCGTGGACGACGTCGAGCACTGCCTGAAAGCCCAGACCTCTCCCCACCTGGCCGAACAGGTCAGCGGAGACCGGTCGTTCATCGACGGCACCCTCTACGACGTGCTGGAGAACAAGGTCGATGTCCCTGCCGACCGCCCGGTGGTCTTCTCGCCGTTCGGTCTCGGCGTGCTCGACCTGGCCGTGGGCGCCCACGTCTACAGCGAAGCGACCCGCCGGGGCCTGGTGACACCCGTCCCCGGGTTCTTCCACGACCTGAGCCGTTACGCGTGACCATCGCCGCGGGAAGCCGCTCCAGGTGACATGGGCTGTGGTGGGGTGAGCGAGGGGGTACGGGAACAGCGGGTTCAGCCGGTTCACGTACCCCCTCTGTCGGGGCGGACCAGCGTCCCGGCCCACCCGGGCCCAGTGCATCGTGAACCGCTGCGCGGCCGAGCAGCCGGCCGAGACGACGTCGGCCTGGACGGCGTTCTCGGCGGCGTCGCTCGGGTGGCCGGCGACCATGACGCCCTCGAAGAAGGTGCCCATGTTCCAGTTGCTGTTGTCGCCGCCCGTACGCGAGCCCGACTGGGCGTTGGCGCCCTTCAAAACATATGTCGTCTGCCCGTCGTTCTTCAGCAAGGCCGTCACGAACGGGCTGTTGTTCCCGGTGTCGGCCGGGGTGCTCTCGGCGTTGCCGTAGTCGAAGCAGCAGGCGGATCCCACGTGCGTGCCGCTGGCCACCATGTACGCGCCCTCCTCCCGATGACGTGGGGAGGGGAACGGAGCTCAACCCGGCGACACTGTTCAGTTCGGGCGGGAGGGCCGTGCCCCGCGGCGGCACGCTGTGACGCGGTGCTGGACGCCCGCTGAAGGTGATCTCACGGCCAGCCGCGCAGGTTGTCGCGCCCGGCGACGCCGCTCCTCCCGGAAACACTGCACGCCGAATGATTCAAATCTGTTCCCGTGACGTGAGAGTTTGACGAACCGTGCCGTAAAGGTTTTTGCCGCCCCGGGCAAGGCGCGGCTATTCGCCACGCACAGACCGTTCCGGTGTGCTACTGTCTATCTCAGTTGCAGTTGTGGTTCCCAAAACTTCAAGTGCCCCCGTCAGGCTTCTGCCGATCGGGAGCGCTTTTGTATTTCCGGTCATTTTCCGGGCGGGGTAATCATCGCGGCGACACGGCGTCCGCAAGGTGTGGATTCCGCTGTACTGCCCCAAAGGAGATATGACATGGCTACTGGTACCGTGAAGTGGTTCAATGCGGAAAAGGGCTTCGGCTTCATCGAGCAGGACGGTGGCGGCGCTGACGTGTTCGCCCACTACTCGAACATCTCCGCGCAGGGCTTCCGTGAGCTGCTCGAAGGCCAGAAGGTGAGCTTCGACATCGCGCAGGGCCAGAAGGGTCCGACGGCCGAGAACATCGTTCTGGCCTGACGCCGGCGCACATTCTGCAGCTGGGGCCCGCATCCTTCGGGGTGCGGGCCCCAGCTGTACGCTTTTCCCGCGGCGGTTTCACCCGCGGGACGACGCGAAGAAGTCCGCGGTCCCTCGGCGGTTCCCGTATCAGGGCGCAGACGCATCCCCAAGATCTGCACCGCAGCCGACGCCCGGACCTGACGCCCCCATCGCGTCACCCCTTTCAGCATCTGTGTCCCCGGAGAATTCCGCCGACCAGGTCCGCTTTCTTTTGCCTACGGTCCATTCTCGTGATTCTCCATGCCGCTCGTCGCTGCGGGAATTCCTTGATATGTGCCACATCGAGGAAGGTTCCGTATGAACCGCGCACACACGAGCCCCACCCACGCACGTAATGGCAGTGCCGACGCCGGAAAGGGCGGCAGCCGCTCCGGCTCGCAGGCACCGCGCCGTTCCGCAGGGCCCGTCCGTTCCGGTGGTCACGGCCGCCGTCCCGCCGCGGCGCGGGGCGAGTTCGCGCTGCCCAGGACGGTCACTCCCGCGCTGCCCGCCGCCGAGGCGTTCGCCGATCTCGACATGCCCGAGCAGCTCCTGGCCGAACTCGGCAAGCAGGGGATGACCGTACCGTTCCCTATCCAGGGCGCGACGTTGCCCAACTCCCTGGCGGGCCGTGACGTCCTGGGCCGGGGACGCACCGGGTCCGGCAAGACCCTCGCCTTCGGCCTCGCCCTGCTGGCTCGCACCGCCGGACAGCGTGCCGAGCCCCGCCAGCCACTGGGGCTGATCCTCGTACCGACGCGTGAGCTGGCGCAGCAGGTGACCGACGCGCTCACACCCTATGCCCGCTCCGTCAGGCTGCGGCTGGCCACGGTCGTCGGCGGGATGTCCATCGGCCGGCAGGCCGGCGCGCTGCGCACCGGCAGCGAGATCGTCGTCGCGACGCCCGGACGGCTCAAGGACCTCATCGACCGTGGGGACTGCCGGCTGAACCAGGTGCGCATCACCGTCCTGGACGAGGCCGACCAGATGGCCGACATGGGCTTCATGCCCCAGGTCACCGCCCTGCTCGACCAGGTGCGCCCGGAAGGGCAGCGGATGCTCTTCTCCGCCACCCTGGACCGCAACGTCGACCTGCTGGTGCGCCGTTATCTGACCGACCCGGTCGTGCACTCGGTCGACCCCTCGGCCGGTGCGGTGACGACGATGGAGCACCACGTGCTCCACGTCCACGGCGCCGACAAGCACGCCACCACGACGGAGATCGCCGCCCGCGACGGCCGCGTGATCATGTTCCTGGACACCAAGCACGCCGTCGACCGGCTGACCCAGGACCTGCTCAACAGCGGGGTACGGGCCGCCGCACTGCACGGCGGCAAGTCGCAGCCGCAGCGCACCCGCACCCTCGCGCAGTTCAAGACGGGGCACGTCACCGTGCTGGTGGCGACCAACGTCGCGGCGCGCGGCATCCACGTCGACAACCTCGACCTGGTCGTCAACGTCGACCCGCCGACCGACCACAAGGACTACCTCCACCGCGGCGGCCGTACCGCCCGCGCCGGCGAGTCCGGCAGCGTCGTCACCCTCGTCACGCCGAACCAGCGCCGCGCCATGGTCCGCCTCATGTCGGACGCCGGTATCCGGCCGCAGACCACCCAGATCCGCTCGGGCGACGAGGCCCTGAGCCGGATCACCGGAGCCCAGGCCCCGTCCGGCATCCCGGTCGTCATCACCGCACCGGTGACCGAACGCCCCAAGCGCGGCGCCTCCTCCCGGGGCCGGCGCCGCCCCTCCTCGGCGACCCGGCGCGCTCCCGTACGCCAGTCCGCCTTCGACGCGGCGGCCTAGGCCCTCTCGTTCGGATCATGCCGGGCTCGCGCCCGATCCGAACGAAAGACCCTAGAACCCCGTGATCAGGAAGCTGACCCCCGGTGACTTCGGCCCGTTCACGTCACCCGTGACCGCGATGGCCGGATCCGACCACGCGACGGACCCCCGTCGGCTCGGTGCCCTGCCGATGGTCGACGAGCAAGGCGGCGCGCCGGGCGTCCTCGCCCTCTCCCACTGACACGCCCAGCCCTGCTCGGACCGTTCTCCCCTTCTCTCTGTGAGGCCGCATGCGCTGCGTCATCGCCCGCTTCCCCTTCGAGCTCACCAAGGGTGGCGTGCTGGAATCGATGAAAGGCGTCAAGCCCGAACCGGTCGTCGACGAATCCGTGATCATCGGCCGTCGTCACTACCCGGCCAAACAGGTCGGCCAGGTCATCACCCGCCAGGACCGCCGTGACTTCAGCGCCGCCGAAGTCCTCCGGGCCATGGCTCAGCTCGGCTTCACCTGCCGCTCCCTGCGCGGCACCCCTACGCCTTCCTGACCCGTAGTGGCAAGCCGCCGCGATGCTCGGCGCCCCCGTCGAGGTCTGACCGGGTGACAGGCACGAGCCCGACTCCGGACAGCGGTGTGGGTCCGGCCGGCACACGCCGGCCGGACCCACACCTCAATGCGCCCGGGTTCCCGCCGCAGTGCTCGCTCAGTGGTCGGAATAGCTGAAGTCGCCCACGGTCCAGGCGCTGACGTCCTCGATCGCCACCCGGTACATCCCGCCCGTCTCCGGGATCCCCACGGTGCCCTGCAGGATGCGGGCGACATGGAAGTGCAGATGCGTGGGCGGCCCGTCCTTCTTCGCGGGGGTGTCGAAGACGGCGGAGAACTCCCCCAGGCGGGCGGAGTCCGTCAGCACGTCCGACACCCGCTGTCTCCACACTGCTTCGGGGGCCAGTCGACCGGTGATGACAGCGCCACCGGTGACTACGGTCAGGGACATCTGATTGCTCTGCCCGGACTCCACCAGTGCGGCGACGTCAACGAGCAGCTCGTCAGGCTTCGACATGAGGCCGATTATATTTGCCGGCCATCCGGCTGCTTGAGCGGTGACGCCACCGGGCAGGGCAGGCGCTCTGTCGTGGAACGGACGGCCGCGGCGCTGACGGTCATCGTGTCGTCCCGGTCGCCCCGGTCTCTGCATCGTCCGTGCCCGGCCCGTGCCTGCCCCGCCCCGGTGCCCGCCCCCACCCACCGACCCGGCGGAGCGACAGTGCCACCGACGCGGCAGCGGGACTGCGGCACCGCCCGACGCTCTCCACGGCTGTGCGGCGCCCGGGCGCCGGACCGGACCTGGGAGCTGATCGAAGCACCCGTGGAGCGGCCGGGGCCGATTACCTCACCTTCGAGTGTTCGGAAATCTGTCCCCGCCAAGGTAGACATTGGGTGGTGGCGTGGTTATGGTTTCTCTCGTAGTCGAGATCGAGCGAGGCCCGGCAGAGATGAACTGCCGGGCAGTGGTACACGCAGTTCGCAGTGCGCAGGACGGTGCGGTGGTGGAGTTCCGAAGCCAGAGCGGTTGCAGGACGGTGACGGGACTGACGACCGGACCGGGTGGCCCGCAGTGATCAGGGGCCGCCGTGAGCAGTAGTTCCGTAAGTGCGGTTCGCGGTACCAGCAGTGCAGGACAAGTGGTTCCTCGGTGAAGGCGTCGGGCTGCGGGCGCGCGCGCCGGGAAGTTCGGCAGTGGGGCTCTGAGCCGGAGCAGTAGCAGGACGGGCGATGAGGCCGGCTGTCGAAGAGTGGCGCTGTTCGAGGCCACCAGCAGTTCGTAGCACCCAGCAGTACGCAGTTCCCGTAAGTGAGTAGTTGATCAAGAGGGAAGAACGGAGGAGCCCCGCGCCATCAGGATCGCCCGGGAGGAAATCTTGGACCCGGGTACCGCAGGACATCGATAGTGAGGTGGTCTCCGGTCGAGCAACCGCGATCCCCGCGCCCCCGACAGCGTTCAGGTCGGGTCCGCGGAAACAGAAGGCCGGCGCAGTATCAGGGCCGGCGGATGGTGTAGCAGTTCCTTCGGGGCCCTGGTGCCGGTGCGGCGCCGGGGCCCCTCGACCCGTTACACAGAGAGGTGCGATGACCGCAGACGACTTGTTCGGCCGTCTCGATGACGACGACTACCCCGCCTACACCATGGGCCGGGCCGCCGAGATGCTCGGCACCACCCAGAGCTTCCTCCGCGCCGTCGGTGAAGCCCGCCTCATCACCCCGCTCCGCTCCGCGGGCGGTCACCGCCGCTACTCCCGCTACCAGCTGCGCATCGCCGCCCGCGCCCGGGAACTCGTCGACCGGGGCACCCCCATCGAGGCCGCCTGCCGGATCGTCATCCTCGAGGACCAACTCGAGGAAGCCCAGCGCCTCAACGCCGAATATCGCCGCGCCGCCGAATCAGCGAACCCGACCGCAGCAGCATGAGCTGAGCGTGCCCGGCCGCGTCGGCGGGCACCGCGTGCACCGTCCCCGGTCTGCGGTGTGATCGTTTTCCTCTGGTGACGCGGCGTGCGGACGTGTAGCGTCTGCGTCAGCTGTCGTGGTTCGGATCTCCCTCTTGCCCGCGCCTTCGGTGTGGGCGTTTTGCTGTGCTGTGCCGCAGGGACCAGGGCGATCACCTCCGCCTGCCACATGGAGTGGAAGGCGTTCATCGACTGGAAGGCATAAGACATGGCAACGGGTACTGTGAAGTGGTTCAACGCGGAGAAGGGCTTCGGTTTCATCGCCCAGGACGGCGGCGGCCCGGATGTCTTCGCGCACTACTCCGCGATCAACTCCACGGGCTTCCGGGAGCTCCAGGAGGGCCAGATCGTGACGTTCGACGTCACCCAGGGCCAGAAGGGCCCGCAGGCCGAGAACATCACCCCGGCCTGACCTCGTAGCTCTGCCGCCCACCCGGACGAAGGCGCCTGCTCTCGTGCCGGGCGGGCACAGGATCCGGGGCCGCGCAGCCGTTGCTGCGCGGCCCCGGATCTTCTCTCGCGACGAGCGCCACCTACCGCCGCGGCACCTGGGGGCCGCTGGGTGAGGCTCTGCTACGACGTCTCGACCACGCCGACATCTTCCTGATCATCGCCGGTACCCGCACCCCCTGACCGAGCCCCTCCTCCCGCCGGACCAGCGGTCCGTACCGCTGTGGGTCGTGCGGGCGGGCGCGTCGGCCGGCATCGCGTTCCGGGACCCGTGAGGCGGCGCTCCACGCCGGCTGTACACCCCTGCTATCTGGCCCTCGGGTGGGCGCCGGTGCGCTGCCTGCCCGACTTCCTGCGCACCGGCGGAGCGGCCGCAGCCGTCCTGATCGTGGCCGGCGCACTTCTCCACAGCGCGGGCGCGGTCGTCCACGCTCTCCGGCGGCCCGACCCCTCACCCCGCTGGTTCGCCCACCACGAGGTGTTCCACGCCCTGACCGAGGCAGCCTTCCCCGCCCACTACGCCGCCATTTCCCTCGCCATCCGATGATCCCGCGACCGTGTTCCGGCCCGTGCCGCTCATCGCCCGGAGAGGTCCCCGAGTCATCGCCCGGGAACGGTCCGCCCCGTCCGCGACGGGGCGGAGGCCTCGGCGAGGTCGGCGCCGGTGTCGGCATCCCGCCGGGAGTTGTCGACGCCGTGCCAGTCCAGGCACATGACGGTCGCGTCGTCCTGGAGGTGACCTCGGTGGGCGTCGACGACCGCCGCGATGAGAGTGCGGGCGGCCTCACGGGGATGCAGCGCGCGGGTGCGGACGATCAGGTCCGACAGATCGAGGCTCCTGGCGTCGCGCTCCAGCATGCCGTCGGTCAGCATCACCAGCCGGTCGCCCGGACGCAGGTCCAGCGACTGGACCCGGTAACTGTGAGGGGCATGGAAGCCGAACGGCATATCGATCTCCGGAACGATCTCCCGCACCTGTCCGTCCCGCATCCGCAGCGGCCAGGGGTGCCCGGCGTTGACGAACTCGGTCCTGCCGTCGATCAGGCTGATACGCAGGAGCTGGCCGGTGACGTAGCTCTGGCGGCCGTGCTCGCGCATGGCCCGGTCGGCCTGGCGGGCCTGTTCGGCGAGATCGGCACCGGCCCGCCGGGCCCGGCGCAGGGCGCCCACCAGGAGGGTGGCCAGCAGCGCGGCGTCGACGTCGTGACCCATGGCGTCGGTGACGGAGAGCTCGACCGTGTCCCGGTCGATCACGTAGTCGAAGGTGTCACCCCCGACGTGGTCGGCCGGCTCCAGCGCCCCGGCGACCGTGAACTGCGCCGCCTCGCACGCCAGTGACGCCGGGAGGAGCCGGTGCTGGATCTCGGCGGCCAGGCTCAGCGGGAGCGTACGGCGGCCCCACTGGTACACGTCGGTGAAGGACCGGTTCGCGATGACGATGTACGCCAGGGCGTGCGCGGTCTCGCCGATCTCCCGCATCACCTCCGCGTCCGGCGCCGCGGGCAGGAACAGTTCGAGGAGCCCGATGGCATCCCCGCGGTTGGTCACCGGGGCGACGACCCGAACCAGCGCGTCCTCGGCCCTGTGCTCCACGCATGGCCGCTGGGTACGGACCACGTCGTCGTACACGGTGCCCCGCAGCGCGATGCGCCGGGCGGGTTGATCGGTCTCGACGCTGCCCGCCGCCCCCAGCCGGACGACCGAGCCGCCGGTGAAGTCGGTGATGAGGAACGACACCGACGCGGCTCCGAGGTGCTCCCTGAGCATGCCTGCGACCACGTCGAGCGACTCCACGGGCGCCGCGGCCTCCGCCGCCGCCAGCGTTTCCGCCAAGGTCATCGCCGCGGCCCGGCCATCCTCGTCTCCCGGAGTACGGGTGGTCGGCCCATCGTCCCCGTCAGGCCCGCATACGGTCACCGTGACTCCTCGCCGCTCGCTGGTGCTCAGGGTCCGGTCCCGGGTGCGACCGCGCCGGACCCGGTGCCGGGCAGCTGTCATTGCACCACAGAGCCCTGAACGGTTCGCCTGCCGGCCGAGCGCCGACGGTGTGCAGGTGGGCGAGGTCCCGCACACCCTCGCCCGGCGTGACCGTGACGCTCGTACGACGCTCCGGACACCCCCGGGACCGTCCCCGATGCGGGACACCCCGTCGAACTCGATGCTCGCGGGGCCGCGACCGGGGACGGTGCTGCCGGGCCGCGGCTCAGGCGTCGATGATGACAGGGATGATGAGCGGCTTGCGGCGGTGGGTGCGGAACGCCCAGTTCGCCACGGCACGGGCGAGGAGCTGTTCCAGTTGGCGCGCGTCCCCGACGCCTTCCTCGGCCGCGGTGGACAGGGTCTTCTCGATGACGGGGATGACCGGCTCGAAGGTGGTCTCGTCGTGGACGAAGCCACGGGCCAGGAAGTCGGGGGCCTCGGCGAGGGCGCCGGTGTCCGCGTCGACGATCGCCACCACCGTGACCACGCCTTCGGCGGCCAGGGTGAGGCGGTCCTTGAGGGACGCTTCGGTGGCGCCGCCGACTTCCATGCCGTCCACGTAGACGTTGCCGGCGGGGACCTTGCCGGTGATGGAGGCGCGCCCGTCGACGAGGTCGACGACGACTCCGTCCTCGGCGATGACGACCCGGTCCGGGTCGACACCGGTACGGATGGCGAGATCACCGTTGGCCCGCAGGTGGCGCCATTCGCCGTGCACGGGCATGACATTGCGGGGTTTGACGATGTTGTAGCAGTAGACGAGTTCGCCGGCGCTGGCGTGCCCGGAGACGTGCACCTTGGCGTTGCCCTTGTGGACGACGTGGGCGCCCCACCGCGTGAGTCCGTTGATCACCCGGAAGATGGCGTTCTCGTTGCCGGGGATGAGGGAGCTGGCGAGCAGGACGGTGTCGCCCTTGCCGATGCGGATCATGTGGTCGCGGTTGGCCATCCGGGACAGCGCGGCCATCGGTTCGCCCTGGGAGCCGGTGCACACCAGAGTGATCTTGTGGTCCGGAAGCTTCTCCAGCTCCCTCGTGCTCACGACCAGACCGGACGGGACCTTCAGATAGCCCAGGTCACGGGCGATGCCCATGTTGCGGACCATCGACCGGCCGACGAAGGCGACCTTGCGGCCGTGCTGGTGGGCGGCGTCGAGGACCTGCTGGATGCGGTGCACATGGCTGGCGAAGCTGGAGACGATGACCCGGCGCGGCGCGGTGCGCATCACCTGCTCGATCGCCGGGTTCAGCTCACGCTCGGAGGTCGTGAAGCCGGGTACCTCGGCGTTGGTGGAGTCGGTGAGGAACAGGTCCACGCCCTCCTCGCCGAGGCGGGCGAAGGCGCGCAGATCGGTGATGCGCTCGTCGAGAGGGAACTGGTCCATCTTGAAGTCGCCGGTGTGCAGCACCATCCCGGCGCCGGTGCGGATCGCGACCGCGAGGCCGTCCGGGATGGAGTGGTTGACCGCCACGAACTCGCAGTCGAAGGGCCCGAAACTACGTCGGTCGCCCTCCCGCACCCGCACCGTACGCGGCCGGATGCCGTGTTCCTTGAGTTTGGCCTCCAGGAACGCCAGCGTCAGCTTGGAGCCGACGACGGGGATGTCGGACCGCTCGCGCAGCAGGTACGGCACGCCGCCGATGTGGTCCTCGTGGCCGTGGGTGAGTACGACGGCCACGATGTCGTCCAGCCGGTCCCGGATCGAGGTGAAGTCCGGCAGGATCACGTCCACGCCGGGCTGGGTCTCCTCGGGGAACAGCACGCCGCAGTCGACGATGAGCAGTTTGCCGGCGTGCTCGAAGACGGTCATGTTACGGCCGATCTCACCTAGGCCGCCAAGGGCGATGACCCGCAGCCCTCCTTTCGGAAGAGGCGGGGCGGCTTTCAGCTCGGGGTGCGGATGACTCATACCTTGACGTTACCCGGAGAGCGGGACGGGCTGATCCATCGGCTGTGTGATCTCTCCTTCCCGACGCGGCGGGACACCCGCCGTGGATGCCCCGGTACGACCGGATCACGCCGGTGGCCGGTACGGTTCCCCGGCGTTCGCCGCCGCCTGGCGGGCCCCAGGACCGCTGTCGGGAAGCGGGTGCCGTCGGTGCTCAGGACGAGGTGGGCCGAGCGGACCCGGAAGCCGCTCGCTTCGCCGGGCACAGCTGGTGGTGTCCAGGCCGTCGTGCCACGGTGCGGGCCGTCCTGGAGGGGGCTGCCGGCTGAAGGGCACCGCTCCGGGGAGTCGGCACGGTGGGTCAGGCTCCGGGCCGCCGCACTCCACGGGCTTCCGGTACCGCGGGGGCAGGACACTCCCCCGAGCCTCGGGCGATCAGTCGTGTGGGGACCGTGATGGTGCGGGCGCGGGAGCGGTCGCCGTCGAGGCGTGCCAGGGCGGCGACGGCCGCTGTCCTGCCGATTTCCTCGGGGTTCTGGGCGACGACGGTCAGGGCCGGATCGAGCACCTCGGCGAGCGGCACGTCGTCGAAGGCGACGACGGCGACGTCCTTCCGCTTGCTGCGCGCCAGTTCGGTGACGATTCCCAGTGCGACGATGTTGTTGCCGGCGAACAGGGCTGTGGGGGGATCCGCCAGATTCAGGAGCCGACAGGTGGCACTGGCGGCTCCGTCCTGGTCGTGGGCGTTGGTGACCAGGGAGCGGTCGTGGGGGAGACCGGCTTCCTGGAGGGCCGAGCGGTATCCCGCCAGACGTTCCCGACGCGTGTAGAGCTTGGTGGGAAGGTCACCGATGAAGGCGATGCGCCGGTGGCCGTGGGCGATCAGGTGGGCGACGCCGTCGTGGGCGCCCGCACGGTTGGAGCTGACGACACTGTCCGTGGACAGTCCCGCTCCCGGACGGTCGATGAAGACGACGGGCAGGCCGGCGGCGCGATGGGCCTTGAGGTGGGAGTGGTCCGCGCCGACGGACGGCACGACCATCAGGATGCTGACGCGGCGGGCGAGGAACTTGTCCGTGAGCGCCCGCCAGCGGGCCCGGCCACCGAGGGGCGCCTGCCGGCATCGCCGAGCACGAGCGTACGTATCACCGGCCGATCGAGCAGCCCGGTCGACTACGCCTGCGTTCCTGCCGGTTGGCAGGGGCGGGGGCGTTGTCGTGTCACAGCCCGGTGACGGACGTTCACGTTTGCGTCACGTGTGGTCTAGCGTGTCCCGCCTGTACTCGCTCCACCCGGGGAGATCCGTGCGTACCCGCATCATCAGTGCTGCCCTGCTCTGTGCCGCCGCCGGCTTGACCGTCGCCTGCCAGCCGAACGACGGCTCCGGCACGGGCGGCAGCGGCTCGTCGGCCGGCAGCGGCTCGTCGGCCGTACCCAGCAGTAGTGCCCCGTCCGAGGGCGACAAGCCGGCTGGTGCCGCTCCGAAGGCGGTGCGGAACTTCGTCGGGATGGGCCTGCAGTCCGCGCAGGACGCCGCACAGGCCAACGGGTTCTACTCGCTGACATCGCATGACGCGCTCGGCCGCGGCCGTATGCAGGCGTTCGACCGGAACTGGAAGGTCTGCTCCCAGAACGTGGCAGCGGGCAAGACCGTGCCGGCGGACACCACGCTGGACTTCGGGGCGGTGAAGCTCGAGGAGTCCTGCCCCGCGAAGGACCAGAAGGAGCCGACAGCCTCGGGCGGCAGGATGCCGGACTTCAAGGGCAAGTCGGTGAAGGCGGCGCGGGCGGCACTGGATTCGGGGACGTCGATCACGGTCAAGGACGCCTCCACGCAGGACCGATGGGTGCTGATGGAGAGCAACTGGCAGGTCTGCACCCAGACGCCCGCAGCCGGCGGCGTGTCGAACGGCCGGCCGGTCACGCTCACCGCGGTCAAGTTCGGCGAGGCCTGCCCGTAGGCGGACCGTGCGGTCATCCGCGCCGACGGTCACGCCGGCGTGGCATCACCCACCGCCTCGCCCGCACGGCCATCGGGTCGTCCAGGGAGTGCCGCCCGTTCGGGGGGCCGTCACCCCCGTCTCGGGGGTTCCGGCGTAGGGGCGAAGGCCGTCCACCTGGTCAGGCCCACACAGTCATGCCCCCCGTCACAGAGGCAGTCGTGACACGTCAAGAGGGTCCGGGGCGTGAGTGAGGGACTGTGAGCCCAGGATCAGCGCCCAGGTGACCTCCCAGGTCATCGACCCGGCGATGGGCAACGCGTGGCCTGTCGCGAGTGCGCCGGGCAGGACGGCCGTGAGCTGCGGGGCCGCCGGGGTTACGCTGTTCCTCGGCTGTCGTCCACGACGACTGCCGACGGCGGTGGGGCTCGCCGTACCCGAACCGCGGCACCGGTGCCGCCGACAGTCCCTACTTGCGGTGGTGTGTGCCCGTGTGCGTGCGGGCCCCGGCGAGTAGGAGACGTGTGCTCATGACAGCCCCGAAGTCCCAGGCGGTGGGCGACCCCACGGACCCCGACGTCGGTCTCCATCTGCGCGCCCAGTGGCAGCGGTCCTGGCGGACGCAGGGGCCGATCGTGGCGGTGGTGGCGCTCGGCGGAGCCGCCGGCGCCTGCGCCCGGTACGGGGCCTCGCTCCTGTGGCCCGCCGCGGCGGGGTCGTTCCCGTGGACCACCGTGTGGATCAACGTGGCCGGCTGTGCGGTGATCGGCGTGTTCATGGTGGTGATCACGGATGTGTGGGCGGCGCACCGGCTGGTGCGTCCGTTCTTCGGCACCGGTGTGCTGGGCGGCTTCACGACCTTTTCGACGTACGCCGTCGACATCCAGAAGCTCGTGGACGCGGGCCACGCCCGCACCGGTCTGGCCTATCTCGCGGCGACGCTGCCGGCAGCGCTGGCCGCCGTATGGCTCGCGGTGACGGCGACGCGCCGCGTTGTGGCATGGAGGCAGGGATGACGAGGCTGACAGGCAGGGCTGTGCGGGTGACGGTCTTCATCGGGGAGAACGACACCTGGCATCACAAGCCGCTGTACTCGGAGATCGTGCACCGCGCGCACCGGGCCGGACTGGCCGGCGCCTCCGTCTTCCGGGGCATCGAGGGCTTCGGGGCGTCGTCGCTGATCCACACCTCCCGGCTGCTGTCGCTGAGCGAGGACCTGCCGGTGGCCATCGTGATCGTGGACGACGAGGAGCCGGTGCGCGCCTTTCTGCCGCAGCTCGACGAACTCGTCGGCGAGGGGCTGGTGATCCTCGACGACTGCGAGGTCATCCGGTACGTGGGCAGGGGGCACGAGGCGTGAACTGGCTGCTGGTCGTCGTCGGCGGCGCGATGGGCGCCCCGCTGCGCTACCTGACCGACCGCGCGGTGCAGAAGCGGCACGACACCGTCTTCCCGTGGGGCACCCTCACCGTGAACGTCCTGGGCAGCTTCGTGCTGGGCCTGCTGAGCGGGGCGGTGGTGGCAGGTGCCGCGTCCTCGCAGGTGCAGCTGCTGCTGGGCACCGGGCTGTGCGGGGCACTGACGACGTACTCGACGTTCTCCTACGAGACGCTGCGGCTGGCCGAGGACGGGGCGCGGCTCTTCGCCGCCGCCAACGTGATCGCGAGCGTGGTCGCCGCACTGGGCGCCGTGTTCGTCGGGGTCGCCTTCGCCGAGGCGTTGTGGATGTGACCAGCGCTACTGCCCGGCAGCCGGGCGGGATGCGGGCGTGGCGGTTCGTGGTGTGGTTCGGCACGGTCAGTCTGCTCGCGGACTTCGTGTACGAGGGCGCCCGCTCGATCACCGGCCCGCTGCTGGCCTCGCTGGGCGCGTCGGCGCTGGTGGTGGGCGTGGTGACGGGAGCCGGTGAGGCGGCGGCGCTGGGGCTGCGGCTGGTCTCCGGCCCGCTCGCGGACCGTACCCGCCGCTTCTGGGGCCTCGCGATCGCCGGATACGCCCTGACGGTGGTCTCCGTACCGCTGCTGGGCGTCGTGGGAGCCCTGTGGGCGGCGTGCGCGCTGGTGGTCGCCGAGCGGGTGGGCAAGGCGGTGCGCTCGCCGGCGAAGGACACCATGCTGTCGCACGCCACCGCCGCGACCGGACGCGGGCGCGGCTTCGCCGTGCACGAGGCGATGGACCAGGTCGGGGCTCTGGTCGGGCCGCTCGTCGTGGCGGGCATGCTGGCCATCACCGCAGGGGACTACGGACCCGCGCTCGGCGTGCTCGCCATCCCCGGAGTCGCGGTGCTGGGACTGCTGGTGTGGCTGCGGGCCCGGGTGCCCGACCCGGAGGCGTACGAGCGGGAGGCGGTGGCTCGCGAGGACGAGCCCGCGCCGGA
Organism: Streptomyces sp. NPDC014991; assembly: GCF_043080665.1. Taxonomy (NCBI): domain Bacteria; kingdom Bacillati; phylum Actinomycetota; class Actinomycetes; order Kitasatosporales; family Streptomycetaceae; genus Streptomyces; species Streptomyces sp. NPDC014991. The sequence continues at coordinate 170,704 of NZ_JBIBVY010000014.1, read as the reverse complement.
CGGCCGTCTGCCCGCCGCGTTCTGGACGTACGCGGCGTTCACCGCCGCCACCACTGCCGGGTCCGCCACGTTCGGCGTGCTGTCCTACCACCTGGTCGAACGGCACCTCATGGCAGCGGCCTGGGTGCCCGTGCTCTACGCCGCCGCCATGGCCGTCGACGCCGTCGCCGCGCTCGCCACAGGTCGGCTGTACGACCGCCACGGCGCTCGCGTGCTGATGGCGCTGCCGCCCTTGACCGCCGCGGTCGCCGTGCTGGCGTTCACGGACACGGTCGCGGTCGCGGTGGCCGGGTCACTGGTGTGGGGCGCGGCCATGGGCGTCCAGGAGTCCACGCTGCGCGCCGTGGTCGCGGATCTGGTGCCCAGCGGACGCCGGGCGACCGCCTATGGCCTGTTCGCCGGTGTCGTCGGCGCGGCGAGCATGGCCGGTGGGGCGCTGACCGGCGGCTTGTACGGCTACTCGATCCCCGTGCTGATCACGGTGGTGGTCGCCGTCCAGATCCTCGCTCTGGTGCTGTTGGCCGCCACGCGAGCCACGTGGCGCTGAACCCGGGAGAGTCGGATCCACCTCCGCCTTCACCGCCCTCGCCCACCTCGCCGAACCGGCCGAGGTAGGGGGACGGCACGCACGCGGTCTGGATCCTGCGCCGCGGCATCACCGGTTCCACCTACGGCGGCGGCGAGGCCGACCAACTGCCCGCCCGCGGCGCCCTCGGTCTGCGCGTCAAGGCCGCCGTCGAGGGCGGCCACGCCGGCGCGGTCACCGGTTTCCGCACCCAGGCCGTGGACCGCGACGGCGACCGGCTGGTCCTCGTCGCCGAGGACGGCCGCCGCCTTGACCCGGTCGACGAGGTCATCGTCCTCACCGGCCTCCGCCCCGACCTGTCCTTCCTCTCCGAGGTCCGGCTGACGCGCGACCGGGCTTGCCCTGCGTGCCGGGGTGGGCTCCTCCTGGCAGGAGGAGCCCACTTCGGGAGAGGCGGGAGGGGTTATTCCGTGCGCAGGCCCTCCGGGCGCATCATCCGCAGCAGCGGCGGCAGGCTGAGCAGCGTGACCACGCCGACCACGGCCGCGCCCACGCCGGTCATGGTCAGGACGCTCGCCCAGTCCATGGCCACCGGTGTACGGGTCATCTTCAGCAGCACCGAGCCGAGGGTGATGCCCACCGTTGTGGCCAGTACGAGGCCGAGTCCGACCGGGAGGGCCGTCTGCCACAGCACCGACAGGCTCAGCGTGCGGCGCCGGGTACCGAAGGCGACCAGCGCGGAGAGCAGTTTCCTGCGCTCGCGCAGCTGCTCCAGCTGGGAGACCAGCAGACTCGCGCCGATCAGTGCCAGCACGAAGGCGGATCCGACGAACAGGCCGGTGCGGATGGAGGTGTACTTGACGTCCTCCTCGGTCGCCGACCAGCTGTAGGTACGTGCCAGGGGGTCGATCCGGGCGACGACGTTGCGTATGTACTCGCGTGAGTCCGGCACCGACGGGTCCAGACGCAGGTAGACCCCGTCCGAGAACAACGCGGGCGCGGCCCCGGCGGGCAGGGCGGCGGGGGTGACCAGGAGACTGTTGGAGTCCTGCAGTGCGTCCTTGCGCGCGTCCACCACCCGCACGTTCGCCGGAACGGTCCAGGGGACCTCGATGCCGCGTTCGGTCGCGTCGTCGTACGACGGGTCGATGTAGAGCTGCCGACCGGGCTTCACCACGGCGATCTCGTCAGCGTTGTCGGGGGAGGTGTAGCCGCTCCTCGTTCGCGTGACGAACACGTCGCCGTCCTTGCAGGAGGGCAGCGTGGCGAGTTCGCGCAGGGCGGTGCAGTCACCCACGGTCAGGCCGTTGGTGTTCTTCGGGTCGCGACGCGCGTCCCCGTACTGCGAGATGGCCAGGGCCACTGCGGCCCGTACCCCCTTGGTGCCGGTGAATTCGCGCTCGACACCGGACAGCGGCTTGCGGTCGCTGAAGGTGACCTGCATCTGGACCCGGCCGGGGTCCTTGCCGGTGGCCTTGGTGTACTGGCTCTGCGTTCCCGTGAACAGCATCTGCAGGGCGATGGCTCCGGCCACGGCGACGGCGATCCCGTTGACCATGCGTGCGGCGGTTCCGCTGCTCAGCTGCAGCCGCCGTACCGCGAGCTGCCAGGACAGCGGGCCCTTGCCGAGGCGGACGACGACCGCCTCCACGACCCAGGGGAGCAGCGCGGTGATGCCGACCAGCAGCAGCAGCACGCCGCCGATGACGAGGTACTGGTTGAAGTCGCCGTTCTTGCGGCCCTTGCCGATCATCGGGTAGAGCATCGCGAGGCCGCCCAGCGGCGGCAGCAGCCGCCACCACAGCCGGCGGCGGCGCTGCTTGGCCGCGCGTACGACGCCGAGCGGTTCCACCACCACGCCGCGCATCGCGAGCAGCGTGACGAGCAGGGCGGCGGCCGGGATCGCCACCGCGACCAGCGCGGCGAGCGCGGGGGAGGGATCGAGGTAGCTGGGCCAGACGCTCACGCCCAGTAGTTCGGTGGATCCCAGCGTCTGACGGCCGAGGAGGAAGAAGCCGGTGCCGACGACCAGGCCGAGCAGGGCTCCGGCGAGTGCTTCGCCCGCCGCGATCCGCCGGGTCATGTGGCTGTCCGAGCCGACCAGGCGCAGCGCGGCCAGCCGGCGGTCGCGGCGCTCGCCGCCGAAGCGGACGGCGGCGGCGATGAACACGGCGACCGGGGTCAGCAGCGCCACGAACACGACCAGGATCATGAGCAGCAGCACCGGGTCGGTCTTCTCGGGTGTCGCGTCCGGTTTGCCGTACCCGGTCAGCCGGTGCACCGGGGAGAAGTCCGTGAGTTCCAGCCCCGAGGCGCCCGCGTAGTAGGCCAGTTCGTGGGAGCCGATGAGTCCGCTCTCGCCGATCGTGCCGGTGATCCTGTAGGGCAGCCGCTCCCGCAGCAGCTTTGCGCCGTCCGAGGCGAGCAGGTCCTTGAGCGCGGGGGAGACCACCATCTCGCCCTTGCCCGGGAAGCTGTCGACACCCGGGGGCAGCGGCGCCCGCCTGCCCTCGGGCTCGATGAGCCGGCCGCGCACGTCGTCGTCGTGCCAGGTGGTGTCGGTGTCGGCGATCAGGAAGGTGTTGTCGGCCTTCGGCGGGGCCTTGTCGGAGTACGTGTTGTCGTAGCGGGCGTCCTCCACCTTCTGGCGGGCGGCGAACACGTTGGGCAGGGCGGTGCACAGCAGGAGGAGTGCCACACCGAGGCCGACGCCGACGGCGGTGAGCGTCATCCGGATCCAGCCCTCGCGTCCGCCGGTGACGGCGAAACGGGCCCCCATGGCCAGGTCTCTGGCCCTCCCCCATGCTCGGCTTCGCTCGCCTGGGAGGTGCCCCCTGCGCGGACTCATACGGCGCGCTCCACGTCGCGGGACCTGCCGTCGCGGACGACGATCTCGCGGTCGGAGTATGCGGCCACGCGTGTCTCGTGGGTGACGAGGACGACGGCGGCGCTGGTCGAGCGGGCCGCTTCGGTCAGCAGTTGCATCACGCGTTCGCCGTTGAAGGAGTCGAGCGCGCCGGTGGGTTCGTCGGCGAACAGCAGGCGCGGTCCGGTGACCAGCGCGCGGGCCACAGCGACCCGCTGGCCCTGGCCGCCGGAGACCTCGCCGGGACGCTTGGCCCGGAGGTCGTCGACCTCCAGGCGCTCCATCCAGCCGAGCGCGGTCCGCTCGGCGTCCTTGCGGGAGGAGCCGTTCAGCCGCAGCGGCAGGGCGACGTTCTCCACACAGGTCAGCTCGGGCACCAGCTGACCGAACTGGAACACGAAGCCGAACTCGGAGCGGCGCAGCGCGCTGCGCCGGGCATCGGTCATCTTCGTCAGTTCACGCCCGTTGTAGGTGATCGACCCGGAGTCGGGCGGCACGATCCCCGCGAGGCAGTGCAGCAGTGTGGACTTGCCGGACCCGGAGGGGCCCATGATGGCGACGACCTCGCCGGGGTGTACGGAGAACTCGGCGCCGTCCAGCGCGTGGGTCGGGCCGTACGCTTTGCGCAGGTCGCGCGCGGTGAGCAGGGAACCGGGGGGAGAAGTCGTCATCGGGTCACAGCCTTACGGAGTTTGTCGAGCCGGGCGGCGGTCAGCTCCAGCCAGCGCAGGTCGGCTTCCAGGTGGAACAGGGCGTGGTCGCAGATCAGCTGATCCGCCAGGTCGCCCGTGCGCTTGCGGTCGGTGAGGATCCGCATGCTGCGCAGGTGCTCGGAGCGCTGGGTGTCGAGGATCTCGGCGGCGTCGCGCCGGGTGAGCAGGGCGAGGACGACCTTGGTGTAGAGGGTCGACTGGAGGTGTTCCTCCGGCTTCTCCGGGGTCGCCAGCCACCGCTGTACGTCGGTGACGCCGGCTTCGGTGATCGCGTAGCGCTTGCGCTCGGGGCCGCCGCCCGCCTCGATCCCGTCGACCTCGACGAGGCCGTGCTTCAGCAGCCGGGACATCGTCGAGTAGACCTGGCCGTAGTGCAGCGGCCGGTCGTGACCGAACTTCTCGTCGAAGGCCCGCTTGAGGTCGTAGCCGTGGCGCGGGCCGGTTTCCAGGAGCCCTAAAAGGGTGTGACCGATGGACATGACCCGCACTCTACACACTGTGTATACGCGACGTGTATACACGGAGTGTATATACCGAGTGTGCGGTTTGTGGCGGGGTGTGCGGGAGCGGTGCGGGATCGCCCTGCCCGAGCAGTCGACCCGCCGCACGGAGGCGCTCCCCGGTACGGAATACTCTCCGGATGAGTTCACGCACTTCCCTGGCCAGCCAGCCGATCACGATACGGAGGGCCGTCGCGCGGGATGCCAAACGGCTCACGCGGCTCGTGCGTGGCTCAGGCGCCTACCGGGGTGAGTACGCAGCCGCGGTCGCGGGCTACCGGGTCGGTCCTGATTACATCGAGGCCCACCGCGCCTTTGTGGCCGTCGGCGCCGACGAGCAGGACGGCCGGGTCCTCGGGTTCTACTCGCTCGTCCTCGCTCCACCGGAGCTCGACCTGCTGTTCGTCGCCGACGAAGTGCAAGGACGGGGTATCGGACGGCTGCTCGTCGCGCACATGCGGTCCGAGGCCCGTGCCGCCGGGATCGACCGTCTCAAGGTCGTGTCGCATCTTCCCGCCGAGGACTTCTACCACCGCGTCGGTGCGGTGCGGACCGGGACCGCGTTCGCGAACCCGCCCGCCGTGCCGTGGGACCGTCCCGAGTTCGAGTTTCGCATTACTCCGGAATGACGCGCGTGCCGGTCGGCGGGGCGCCGGCTTCGCGTTCGAACACCCGTGATCCGCTCCACCGTGGACCGCACCTACGCCGGTCGGCCGAGCTTCACGGGGCAGGGGCTGTGACTACCCGCCGGCGGAGGCGGCGGAGGTCAGGCCGTAGGCCGACCGCAGGTCGCCGGAGTCGTAGCCGGTGGGGAGTCCGCGGCGGCGTCCGGCCGGAGGGTCCGGGGTGCGATGTCCTTCTTCGCCGCCCGCTCTTCCTGGAAGGCGGCGTCCCCAGGCGGAACCGCCGGCCCGCCCAGCGCTACGGCGTGGGGGGCCGCTGCGGGGAGCGGAGTACGAGCAGGGTGATCTCGCTCGGGGCGAAGACGCGGAAGGGCGGGCCCCAGAAGCCGGTGCCACGGCTGGTGTAGAGGAGGGTACGCGTGCCGTGGCGGCTGAGGCCGGCGAGGGCGGGCTGGTCGATGCGGACCAGGTGGTGGAAGGGCCAGATCTGGCCGCCGTGGGTGTGGCCGGAGAGCTGGAGGTCGACGCCGCCGGCTGCCGCCCGGTCGACGAACTTGGGCTGGTGGGCCAGGAGCAGGACAGGGTGGTCGGGGTCGGCGCCGTGCAGGGCTCCGGCGAGGTGGGCGCCATGGCCGGCGAGGCCGGAGGACTCGGCCGTGACGTCGTCCACGCCGGCGACCACGAGCGTGTCGCCACCGCGTTCGAGCAGCAGATGGCGGTTGCGCAGCGGCTCCCAGCCCAGCTCGTCCATCAGGTCGACCCAGCCCTGGGCCTCGCTGTAGTACTCGTGGTTGCCGGTGACGTAGACCCGGGCCCGGGTGGCCTGCACGGTGCCGAGCGGAGCGGCCTGGGCGCGGCGGCGTTCGGCCGTGCCGTCCGCGATGTCTCCGGTGTGGCAGACCAGGTCGGCCTCCAGAGCGTTCACCGTCTCGCAGACCCGCGCCGACCAGCGGGCGCGGTCGAGCGGGCCGTAGTGGGTGTCGGTGATGAGGACGACGCGTGTGCCGTCCAACCCGGCCCCCAGGCGCGGAAGTCGCACGTCCAGGCGGCGTACCCGTGGTACCCGGCGGGCCTCGGCGTACCCCCAGGTGAGCAGCACGGTGGCTGCGCCGAGGACCGCCCAGGTGACGATCCGGGCCCGGTCCTGGCCGTCGCCGACGCCGGTCACGGTCAGGGCGAGCCGCAGCGGGACGCCGAGCACGACGGACCAGGTGAACAGGGTCCAGATGATGCCCAGCAGGGTGTCTCCGACGATCGCCGCCCAGTCCTGCTGGCGTCGGCCGTGGCCGCGCACCATCGCGAGCGGCATACCGATCAGGCCGAGGGCGAACAGGGCGGTGCCGGCGAGCGTGACAGGCAGCGGCCAGTGCTGGCCGGTGTGCAGCAGCAGCCAGCAGGGCACGGTCCACAGCAGGACGGGGGCGATCAGGGGAAGGTAGCGCATCAGGCGGTGCAGTCGGCTCCGCTGGGTCGCGTGCGCCGCGCTGTCGGCGGATCGGGTTTCGCTGGTGTCGGTCACGCTTCCCCTCCTTGAGCAACCAGGCTGCCGTCGCGCGCACTGTATCCGGCCGTCCCGGGCCGGACGGACGGGGTGCTCATGGTGGGCAGCCCCCTGTGGCGAGGTGGCCTCCCGATCCTGCCGGCGTCGGCCGTGGCCGCACACCCTTGCGAACGGCATACCGATCAGGCGCCGGTCGGGGTGGGACCGGGCGCGGCCGTCATCTTGCTGATCACGGTGGGGGACAACCCGGGACGTCCGGGAGGTGAGGCGTCCTTTGCCGCTTTGTGCGGGGTCAGCCCCGTCGAGCGCTCCTCCGGCAGGCGGTAGTACCGCCGCCTCGACCGCGGCGGTGATCGGCAGGCGAACGCTGCACCGGATTGCGCGACTCGCCCGCGCGTCGACGCGCGCACCCAGGGCTGCTGCGAACGCCGCAGCAAGGAGGGCCGGACCCGACGCGAAATCGTCCGACGCCTCGAGCGATACGCCGCCCGCGTACTTTTCAACCTGGTCAGGACGGTGTCCGGCGTCCCCCCGTTATGGGGGCGTCCGTGATACGTGAGAGGGTCTGGGGCGTGAGTGAGACACCGCCGAACCCCCTGCAATACCGCTTCGACGGGCCAGAAGAGGCCCCGGTCCTGATCCTGGGTCCCTCACTGGGTACCACGTGGCACATGTGGGACCGCCAGGTGCCGGAGCTGACCAAGCAGTGGCGGGTCTTCCGCTTCGATCTGCCCGGCCACGGCGGCGCCCCCGCCCATCCGGCCGGCTCGGTCGCCGAGCTGACCGCCCGGCTGCTGGTGACGCTGGACGCGCTGGGAGTGCAGCGGTTCGGGTATGCGGGCTGCGCGCTGGGCGGCGCCGTCGGCATCGAGCTCGCCCTGCGTCACCCCGAGCGGCTCGCCTCCCTCGCGCTGGTCGCGGCCTCGCCCCGGTTCGGCACGGCGGACGAGTTCCGGCAGCGCGGGGTGATCGTCCGCACCAACGGGCTGGACCCGATCGCCCGGACCGCGCCGGACCGCTGGTTCACCGGCGGGTTCGCCGCCGCGCAGCCGGCGATCACCGAGTGGGCGGTACAGATGGTCCGGACCACCGACCCGGGCTGTTACATCGCCGCCTGCGAGGCCCTCGCCGGGTTCGACGTCCGGCCGGAACTGGGCCGGGTCGGCGTGCCGACCCTGGTGCTGGTCGGTGCCGACGACCAGGTCACCGGTCCCGCCGAGGCCCGCACCCTGGTCGCCGGCATCCCGGACGCCCGCCTCGCGGTCGTACCCGGCGCCTCCCACCTGGTCCCGGTGGAGCAGCCCGCCGCCGTCACCGACCTGCTGGTGCACCACTTCTCCAGCGCCTGGCAGCAGCCCTTCGACACCGGCCAGAGCGCCCTGCCGAACGTCCCGGTCGTCCCGGTCCCGGCCGTGCCGCCGCAGGCCGCGCCGGTCGCCGAGATCGCCCCGGCGGCCGTACCGGCGCAGGCCGCCGGGCAGCCCGACCGGTACGGGACCGGGCTGAAGATCCGCCGGGAGGTCCTCGGCGACGCGCACGTGGACCGGGCGCTGGCGGAGGCCGACGAGTTCTCGGGGGACTTCCAGGAGTTCGTCACCCGCTACGCCTGGGGCGAGATCTGGGACCGTCCGGGCCTGGACCGCCGGACCCGCAGCTGCATCACGCTCACCGCGCTGGTCGCGGGCGGTCATCAGGAGGAGCTGGCGGCCCACACCCGCGCGGCCCTGCGCAACGGACTGACCCCGCACGAGATCGCGGAGGTACTGCTCCAGTCGGCCGTCTACTGCGGGGTGCCGGCCGCGAACCGCGCGTTCCGGGTGGCCCGGGAGGTCATCCGGGAGGAGACCACGCCCGCCGAGTAGGGCCCCGCGGGGCGGCCGTACGCGGCAGGATGGTGAGCCATGAAGTTCACGAAGAAGTCCCACGCCTGCGTCCGCCTCGACAAGGAGGGGCGCACCCTCGTCATCGACCCGGGCGGGTTCTCCGAGGAGGACGCGGCGGTCGGCGCGGACGTCGTGCTGGTCACGCACGAGCACGCGGACCACTTCGACGAGGGCCGGCTGCGGGCCGCCCTGGAGGCGAACCCGGCCGCCGGTGTCTGGGCGCCGAAGTCCGTCGCCGACCAGATCGCGGCGGCCTTCCCGGGCCGTGTGCACACGGTCGGCCACGGCGACACGTTCACCGCCGCCGGTTTCGAGGTGGAGGTCCACGGCGAGCTGCACGCGGTGATCCACCCGGACATCCCGCGGATCACCAACGTCGGCTACCTGATCGACGGCGGCAGGGTCTTCCACCCCGGCGACGCCCTGACCGTCCCCGGCCGGCCGGTGGAGACCCTGATGCTCCCCGTGATGGCGCCCTGGAGCAAGATCTCCGAGGTCATCGACTACGTTCGCGAGGTCGAACCGCAGCGCGCCTACGACGTCCACGACGCGCTGCTCACCGACCTCGCCCGGCCGATCTACGACCGCCAGATCGGCGCCCTGGGCGGCACGGACCACCTGCGGCTGCCCCCGGGAGCCTCCGCCGACCTGTGAGCACGGCCGGTTGTCACACCCGCCGGGTAGGTTGTGGGACATGCGCATCGCCACCTGGAACGTGAACTCGATCACCGCCCGCCTTCCGAGGCTGCTGGCCTGGCTGGAGACCAGCGGCACCGACGTGCTGTGCCTCCAGGAGGCCAAGGTCGCCGAGGAGCAGTTCCCGGCCGACCAGCTGCGCGAGCTGGGCTACGAGGCGGCGGTCCACGCGACCGGCCGGTGGAACGGCGTGGCGGTGCTCTCCCGCGTCGGCATCGAGGACGTGCTCAAGGGCCTGCCCGGCGACCCCGGCTACGACGGCGTGACCGAGCCGCGCGCCCTCTCGGCTACCTGCGGTCCGGTCCGCGTCTGGTCGGTGTACGTGCCGAACGGCCGCGAGGTCGGCCACCCGCACTACGCGTACAAGCTCCAGTGGTTCGAGGCCCTGAGAGCGGCGGTGCAGGGCGACGCGCAGGGCAGCCGCCCGTTCGCGGTGCTGGGTGACTACAACGTCGCGCCGACGGACGACGACGTATTCGACCGGGCCGCCTTCGAGGGCTCCACCCATGTCACCCCGGCCGAGCGCGCGGCCCTGGCGGCGCTGCGCGAGGCGGGACTGAGCGACGTCGTGCCGCGCCCGCTGAAGTACGACCACCCGTTCACCTACTGGGACTACCGCCAGCTCTGTTTCCCCAAGAACCGCGGCATGCGCATCGACCTGGTGTACGGCAACGAGCCGTTCGCCCGTGCCGTCAAGGACGCCTACGTCGACCGCGAGGAGCGCAAGGGCAAGGGGGCCTCCGATCACGCGCCGGTGGTGGTCGACCTGGACGTGTGATGCCACGCTGGGTCCATGCACCTTCCGTTCCTGGGCCCCCGGCACAAGAAGAACGGTGACGCGGCGCTCCCGGCCGACCCCGGGGCGGTCGCAGCGCTGCTCTCCGAGTGCGAGCTGCTCCGCTCGCAGGCGGTCCGGGCGGGCGTCCACCTCGACGACACCCCGGCCTCCCTGGAGGCCCTGGACCAGCTGGTGCCGCGCTGGCGTGACGACGCCGAGCTGCTGCCCTGGCTGGGCCACGACGCCGGGCTGTACCTGGGCACCGTCGTGGTGCGGACCGTACCCGGCGCCGCCTGGCAGATCACGTCCGACGGCGAGCCCGTCGTGCGGCTCGCCTCCGGCCGCACCGTCGAGGTGGTGCCGGCCGGGCAGGAATGGGCGGTCAGCGGGGTCCCCGAGCTGTCCCAACTGTACGCGGAGATCGCCGAGGTTTGACTGCCGGGGAACCGTCCGGTCGCCCCGCCGGCGTACCTGGGGCTCAGGTCCGGACGGTGCGGGTCGCCGGTCAACTCCCCTGCCGTCCGGGCAGATTGCGCCGGCCACGGCGCCGCCGGGAGTGAGCGCCGAGGCCTGTCGCACGGGTGGGGTCACCGGCGGATCCGGCCGCTGGGAGGCCGCGTTCGCGGTCGGCATGCGCGAGTTGCGTGAGGAGTTCCCCCACGCCGGGAATCGCGTTGCCGCCAACCTCGACTACGATTTGCCGTTCATCCCCGTGGTGATGGTGACCGCCGATCCACATCGGGATGTGCCTGCTGCTCTCGTGGTTCGCCGGCCGGGTGTCCCGCCGTGAGCAGCGCAGTCCCAGGGCCGGCCGTGGCGGTCGCCGCGGCCGGCCCTGGGACGCTGCTGCCGGGTGGGGAGCCCCCCCATGGCCCCGGGACCGCAAGGGGGCAGCAGACCACACGGGCCAGGCTCGTCCGGCGGCAGCCGGAGATCACTGCTCGCGCAAGGGGACGGACACGTACGACGGGTCGTCCACCGGCGAGGAGAAGGTCAGCTGCGCGCCGGACGGGTTGTGCTCGAGGTAGAGCGGGTCGACCGTGTCGACCACCAGCGCGAGGCGGTGCCCGGCGGGGACGTCGTAGGCCGTGGAGAACAGGTCCAGGTCGACGGTGAACGGTTCGCCGGGCGTCCGCCCGTGCCAGGTGCGGGGCGCGTGGGTGACGAGCTTGCCGATGCCGAGCGGACCCACGTCGTACAGGTAGGCGACGAAGGTGCCGCTCTCCGCGGTCGGGGTGAGCGTGGTGTGCAGTGTCGCCGTGCCGCGCACCCGCTGGGCGCTGCCGTAGCGTTCCGACTGCCAGACGGCCGCCCAGCGGCGCGGCAGCAGCGGCATCGAGGCGACGGGCGGCAGTTGGGCGACCTGGTCCAGGATGCTGGAGAGGAAGACGATGCCGCCGTCCGCGCCGGAGTCGACGTTCGCGTGGATCGTGGGGGAGCCCGCCAGTGCGATGTTCCGCCGGGTCGCGCCGACCGACTTCCAGTCCGGGTAGCCCTCGTATCCCCCCGCGCTACGGGACTTCAGCCGGACCGGCTGTTCGCGCTCGATGCCGTTGTCGGCGCCTTTGAGGTAGTGGTCGAACCAGCGCTCGGTGTCCGTCCACACGTCGTTGGGCAGCCCGAACAGGCCGGTCAGTTCGGGGGTCGCGTGGTCGCCGGGGCGCAGCTCCAGCCGCTTGGGTCCGGTCAGCTTCTCGTAGAAGGAGGCGTACTGGTTCGCCGGGAAGACCGTGTCGCCCCAGGCGCTGGCCAGCATGACCGCGGCGCCGTTCGCGTTCAGCTGGTCGGTGTACGTCACGGCGGAACGTCTCCGTCCCCAGTCGATCATCTCCTGTTCCTTGGACAGGTTCGAGGAGTACAGGTTGTCGAAAATGGCGCGCAGTTCGGGGCTCTCGCGGCCGGTGAGGGTGGCCGCGCCGTCCAGCACGGCCGCCGCCTGGAGGTGCTGGGTGCGGCCCGAGTAGATGGAGTCGATGAGGTCCGCCCAGCCGCTGAGCGCGGCCACGGCCTTGACGCGCTTGTCGTGCGCGGCGGCGAGCAGGCTGATCCCGGCGCCGTACGACACCCCGGCCATCCCGATGTGCCGCGGATCGGCCGGGGTGTGGGCCAGGGCCCAGTCGATGACCCGGGAGGCGTCCGCTGTGTCGGGCGGACCGGCCACTTCTATCCGGCCGCCGGACTGCCAGAAGCCGCGCACGTTGTAACCGACCACCACATAGCCGGAGTCGGCGAGCTTCTGCGCCTGGGCGAGGTATTCCACCTGGGGCAGGCCCCAGCTCGTGGGCAGCACGACGAGCGGGTAGCGGGCCGAGGCGTCGGCGCCCGCGGGCGTGAGGACGTTGGCCTTGAGTACGGTGCCGCCGTCGCCGGTGATGTCGACGAAGCGGACGGACGGGGCGGCCTCGGCGGCCGGCGCGAGGACGGTCACGGTGCCGGCGATCAGGGCCGCCGAGACGGCTGCCGCCGCGGAGGTGCGCAGAGCGGCGCGACTGGGTCCCATGGGGTCACTCCTTCACTGGTTCCGTGCAAAGTGACCCGACGGTAACCGCGCCTCCTTACCGTAAGTAACCCGTCGGTAAGTTACGTACGGGTAAAGATTGTTGACGGCTCACTCGTCGTCGCCGGCCACGGGTTCCGGCAGCGGTGTCCGCGCCGCCCGCGTCACGTCCGCCACCAGCTCCACCACATCGGGTCCGTAAGCCCGCGAGTTGACCACCTTCAGCAGCAGGACGAAGGAACCGGTGCCGTACCTGCGGGCCAGCCGCTCGTGGTGGCGGGCGAGATAGCGGGCGGCGGCCTGGTTGGTGATGGCGCTCTGGCCGCAGAAGAGGAACACCGGGCGGGAGTCGCGCCGCTCGCCCGCGGTGAGCCGGGCGAGCAGCACGTACTCGCTCCGGCCGTGCTCCCCGCGGTAGTCGGTCCCGTCGATCCGGAAGGCCCCGCGCTCCGGACCGGGCTCGGCCTCCACGTTCACCTGTACGCCCGGCAGCAACGAGGACAGGTGAGCCGCCGTGCGGTGGTTCGAGGCGGGGCCGCCGAGGCAGAACTCCGTACGCTCCCCGAAACCCTGCCGGGCCGCGTCGTGCGCGACGACCTGGGCGTGCGCGTGACAGTCCTTGATGAGGGCGGACAGTTCCAGCAGGGCGAACACGTCGTGCCGCATCACCGCCAGTTCGGGGCCGCCCGCGTTGCGGTTGACCACCAGCAGCGACTCGGAGTGGTCCGGCAGCCCGAAGAAGGCCTGCTTGCGGCGCAGCCCCCGCCGCCACAGGAAGGTGCGGGCGAGCCAGCCCAGCGCGGCACTGACACCTGCCGCCATGACACCGAGGACGATGTTGCGCACGTCGTCGTTCATGGCCGCGCATGCTAGCGGGCCCGAGGGTAGACGTACGTACCGGTGTTCGATGTGTGACGTTCGTGTGGCGGACCGCCGAGGCGTACTGTCAGTACTACGGCAATCTGGTTACGCTGCGCGGACTGTCCCGACGGGAGGTACGGATGGGTCGTCCTGGCACGCGGAAACTGGCGGTACTGGCGGTCTCGGCCGCCATGGTGTCGGTGGGGGCGGCGGCCCCGCCCGGCACGACAACGAGCGGGACGGCCACGAAGGTTCCGGTGGCCGTCGGGTACGGCGGCGCGGTCGCCAGCGTCGACGCGGACGCCTCCGCCGCCGGCATCGAGGTGCTCAAGAAGGGCGGCAACGCGGTCGACGCGGCCGTCGCCACGGCCGCCGCGCTCGGCGTGACCGAGCCGTACTCGGCCGGCATCGGCGGGGGCGGCTACTTCGTCTACTTCGACGCCCGGACCCGCACCGTCCACACCATCGACGGGCGCGAGACCGCGCCGCTGAGCGCCGACTCCGAACTGTTCCTGGAGAAGGGCAGACCGCTCGCCTTCGACGACGCCGTCAGCAGCGGCCTGAGTGTCGGCACGCCGGGCACCCCGGCCACCTGGCAGCGGGCGCTGGGGGAGTGGGGCACCAGAAGGCTCGGCACGGTGCTGAAACCGGCCGAGCGGATCGCCCGCGCCGGTTTCACGGTGGACGACACCTTCCGCTCGCAGACCGCGTCCAACGAGACCCGGTTCCGCTACTTCCCGGACACGGCGAAGCTGTTCCTGCCGGGCGGACGGCTGCCGGTCGTCGGCTCCACGTTCAAGAACCCCGAACTCGCGCGGACCTACGAGGAGCTGGGCCGCAAGGGCGTCGGCGCGGTCTATCACGGGGACATCGGCGACGACATCGTCAGCACGGTGGAACACCCGCCCGTGGACCCCGCCTCCCACTGGAACGCGCGCCCCGGCAAGCTGGCCGAGAAGGATTTGGCCGTCTACCACGCCAAGTTCCAGGCGCCCACCCGGACGTCGTACCGCGGGCTGGACGTGTACTCCATCGCCCCTTCCTCCTCCGGCGGCACCACCGTCGGCGAGGCGCTCAACATCCTGGAGAACAGCGACCTCTCCAAGGCGAGCAAGGCGCAGTACCTGCACCGCTACATCGAGGCCAGCCGCATCGCCTTCGCCGACCGCGGACGCTGGGTCGGTGACCCCGCCTCCGAGGACGTCCCGACGAAGCAGCTGCTGTCACAGCGGTTCGCCGACTCGCGCGCCTGCCTGATCCGGAGCGACGCGGTCCTCACCAGCCCGCTCGCACCCGGCGACCCGCGCCACCCCGCGGCCTGTGGCAAGGGCGGCACTGCGGCCCCGACGACCTACGAGGGCGAGAACACCACCCACCTGACCGTGGCCGACAAGTGGGGCAACGTCGTCGCCTACACGCTCACCATCGAGCAGACCGGCGGCAGCGGCATCACCGTCCCGGGCCGGGGCTTCCTGCTCAACAACGAGCTGACCGACTTCTCCTTCGCGCCGGCCAACCCGGCCGTGCACGATCCCAACCTGCCGGGCCCGGGCAAGCGTCCGCGCTCCTCGATCTCCCCGACGATCGTCCTGGACCGGCACGGCAAACCGGTGGTGGCGCTCGGCTCGCCCGGCGGCGCGACCATCATCACCACCGTGCTCCAGACGCTCACCGGGTTCCTGGACCGGGGACTGCCACTGGTCGACGCCATCGCCGCCCCGCGCGCCAGCCAGCGCAACGCGGCCCAGACCGAACTCGAACCCGCCCTGTACGACAGTGACATGAGGGCGCGGCTGGAGGCCCTCGGGCACAGGTTCAAGTCGAACCCGGAGATCGGCGCGGCGACCGGCGTGCAACGGCTGCCGGACGGCAAGTGGCTGGCCGCCGCCGAGAAGGTCCGGCGCGGCGGCGGCTCGGCGATGGTGGTCGACCCGGCACCGTAGCCGGCAGCAGGCAGAGAGTGCCCCCGGGGAGCCGGGGGCACTCTCACAACTCGGGTGCGGGGGGCCGGGCCTCGTCCGTACGGAAGTCCAGCCGCCCGTCCTCCGCGTCCACCGTCACCCGGCTGCCCTTGGCGATCGTGCCGTTCAGCAGCAGCCGGGACAACTGGTTGCCCACCTCCCGCTGGATCGTGCGCCGCAGCGGCCGGGCGCCGTACTCCGGCTGGTAGCCCCGCTCGGCGAGCCAGTTGACGGCCGCGGCGGTGAACTCCACCGTGATGCCCTGCCCGTGCAGCAGCCGCCGGGTGCCCTCCAGCATCAGGTCGGTGATCTGCCGCAGTTGCTCGCTCGTCAGCTGCCGGAAGACCACGATCTCGTCGACACGGTTGAGGAACTCCGGCCGGAAGTGCTCCCGCAGCGGCCGCAGGATCCGCTCCCGCCGCGCCTCCTCGTCCGCGTCCGCCCCGCCCGGCCCGAACCCGATCCCACCGCCGCGCCGGGTGATCACCTCGGAACCCAGGTTGCTCGTCATCACGATGACCGTGTTGGTGAAGTCCACGGTCCGCCCCTGGGAATCGGTCAGCCGGCCGTCGTCCAGCACCTGGAGCAGGATGTTGAAGACGTCCGGGTGCGCCTTCTCCACCTCGTCGAGAAGAAGCAGCGAGTAGGGGTGCCGGCGCACCACCTCGGTGAGCTGCCCCGCCTCCTCGTGGCCGACGTACCCGGGCGGGGCGCCCACCAGCCGAGAGACGGTGTGCCGCTCCTGGTACTCGCTCATGTCGAGCCGGACCATCCGGTCCTCGCTGCCGAACAGGGCCTCGGCGAGTGCCCGGGCCAGCTCCGTCTTGCCGACACCGGTCGGACCGAGGAACAGGAAGCTGCCGATCGGCCGGTGCGGGCTGGCCAGCCCCGCGCGGGAGCGCAGCACCGCCTCGGCCACCACGCCGACGGCCTCCTCCTGGCCGACGACCCGCTGGTGCAGGTGCTCCTCCAGGCCGAGCAGGCGCTCCTTCTCCTCCTGCGTCAGCCTGCTGACCGGGATGCCGGTCTGGCGGGACACCACCTCGGCGATGGCCTCCGCCGTCACCTCCAGCTGCCCCTCGTCGGCCGTCCCGTCGCCGCCGGCCTCCGTGATCCGCTGCCTCAGCTCGGTGATCCGGTCGCGCAGCTGCTTGGCCTGCTCGTAGTCCTCGTCCGCGACCGCCTGGTCCTTGTCCCGGACCAGCTGCTCCACCTCGCGCTCCATCGCGCGCACGTCCGTGCCCTTCGTGCCGGCACCGAGCCGGACCCGCGCACCCGCCTGGTCGATCAGATCGATCGCCTTGTCGGGCAGCCGCCGGTCGGTGAGATACCGGTCCGACAGCTCCACGGCGGCGGTCAGCGCCTCGTCGGTGTAACGGACCTGGTGGTGGGCCTCGTAGCGGTCGCGCAGCCCGCGCAGGATCTCGATGGTGTCCCCTGCCGTCGGCTCCGGCACCAGGATCGGCTGGAACCGGCGGGCCAGCGCCGCGTCCTTCTCGATCCGGCGGTACTCCTCCAGCGTGGTCGCGCCCACGATGTGCAGCTCGCCCCGGGCGAGGGCCGGCTTGAGGATGTTCCCGGCGTCCATCGCGCCGCCCTCGCCGCCGGCACCCGCGCCCACGACGGTGTGCAGTTCGTCGATGAACACGACCAGCCGGTCGGAGTGCGCGCGGATCTCCTCCACGATGTTGTTCAGGCGCTCCTCGAAGTCACCTCGGTACCGGGTGCCGGCCACGACCCCGGTGAGGTCCAGGGCCACGACCCTGCGTCCCGCCAGGACATCCGGGACGTCACCGTCCGCGATGCGCTGGGCCAGGCCCTCCACGACGGCCGTCTTGCCGACGCCCGCGTCACCGATCAGCACCGGGTTGTTCTTGCCGCGCCGCGACAGCACCTCGATGGTCTGCTCGATCTCCGCATCCCGGCCGATGACCGGGTCGACCCGGCCCTGCCGGGCCAGCTCGGTCAGATCACGGCCGTACTTGTCCAGGGTCGGCGTGCCGGTGGGCCGCTGCCGCTCCGGGCGGGGCTGGCTGCTCTCCGGGGCCTCCGGCGGCAGGGAGCCCCCCGAGAACCGGGCCGCGCTCAGGATGTGCCCGGCCGCCGAGTCCGGATTCGCGGCCAGCGCGCTCAGCACGTGCTCCGGGCCGATGTACCCGGCGCCGCTCGCCCGTGCCAGGTCGTGCGCGTCCAGCAGGGCCCGCTTGACCGCCGGGGTCAGCGACAGCGAGGTCGGCGGCGGAGCCTCGCCCGGTCCGTGCTGCGCCGGGCCCGCCCGGCCGTCGATCTCCGTGGCGAGCGAGTCCGGGTCCGCGCCCGCCCGGCTCAGCAGACTCCGGGTGGGCTCGGTGGCCAGCGCCGCGCGCAGCAGGTGCTGGGTGTCCAGGTCCCGGCTGCCGTGCTCGGCGGCGTACTGCGCGGCCCCTCTGACCAGCTCACGGGCCGGCTGGCTGAGCAGGCGGCCGATGTCGATGTGGCGAGGGCCGGGGGCACCGCCAGGGGTGCCGCCGAAGAAGCGGGCCAGGAACTCGCCGAAGGGGTCAGGAGGGTAGCCGTTGGTCATGGCGTTGCGTTCCTTCGCTGACGACTGGCTCCGCCGGGTAACCGGGTGGGGCGGTTCATGCCCACGATGACACGAACCCTGGGGGCGGGCATGTTCGCCACGGTGTCCGTGGCCGGGGGGCGTGGCGGGGAACAGGTTGCTGTGCGCCGGCAGGTGCGCGGTGATCTTGTCGCCCGCGCGGTTCCTCGTGTCCCTTCGGGTGGGCTTCCGTGGGGTGGGATCGGGGTGTCGGGTGGGTGCTGGTGTCGGGTGGTACGGGGTGTCCGTGGTGACCCGCGCGGTTCCTCGCGCCCCTTCGGGCGGGTTTCCGTGCCGTGGGATCCGGGGGCGTTCTCCGCGGCGGCCACCGTGTGCCCGGCGTGGGCCGCGTGGGAGCCGTCGCTCGTGCGCGGGGTCCAGCCCGGTCGCCTCGACGCGGGGGTTCCCGGCGCTCGCGCTGGGGTCTTTCGTTCGGATCAGGCAGGACCCGCGAGCCCGGCATGATCCGAACGAGAGGGCCTAGCCATCGGGCTCCATGGCGACGAGGGCTCCTCGTGGATGCGGCGGCCCACGCCGTGGCCGCGAAGCCACGCGGGATGCCGTAGCCGGCCGTACGGCGGACCCGGCCGACGGCGTGGGCGATGCCGTCGACGCGACGGCCGGGCACGGCCGCCTCGATGCCGGCCGCCGGCGCGCGCCCGGAGGTGTCGATGAGCCGGAGGTCCGCCGGGCGCGCGTGGCCCACCACGACGCCGGCCGCCGAGTCACCGGCCCAGCCGGCCGGCTCCGCGCCGCGGTCGACGGAGAGCCGGCAGCCGGTCGGGATGCCGTGCACGATCGTGTCGTTCGTCGAGGCGCGGATCACCGCCGTCAGGTCCACCCGATGCCCCGGCCCGCAGCGAGCGCCGTCGCCGCGCCGGCGGGGCGGGGCCGGTCGCACGAGGGCCGAGGTCTCGCGATGAGCCGTTCGCTCGCTGCCGGAAAACCCTCCGTAGCGAGTCCGTAACACGACGGGTGTTGCCTGTCGGACGGAGTGCTGGCAGCCGGGTGGGAGCGGGGCGATGGCGATGGATCGACTCCCCGGCCGCGTACGGGAGTTCGCGAGCTACCTGGACGGACTCCTGGCGCGTCTCGGCCAGGGCGGGGGCTGGAGCGCGGTCTTCTGGCACCGCGACCCCGAGGGCATGCGGGCCTGCCTGGACGGGCGCGAGATTCCCCCCTGGGACGTGGTCGAGGCCCTGCTGGAGGACCTCGGCGCGGCCTACGGTCCCGTCGTCGCCGCGGCCGAGCGGGAACGGGCCCGCACGCTGCACGCCGCCGCGCTCACCGCGTACGACGCCCGGCCCGGCGCCCGGGACGTCCTGGCCGACCGGCTCGACGTCATGCTCCGCGAGCAGCGGTACGCCGCGCAACGCCACGCCGAACTGAGCCGTCTGCTGTCCGCGCCGGTGTCCGGGGCGCGCGCCGGGACCCTCCGCCTCGGCCTCGCCCAGGCCCGCGACGACCACGAACGCGCCACCGCACGCTGCGCCGAACTACGTGCCCGGATCGCCGAACTGGACCGGCCGGCGCCACCGGGCACGGCACGCTGGGAGGACCCGCCCCGTACGACGCCCCCGGCTCGTCCCCCCGCTGCCGGCTCCGCTTCCGGCAGCGCGCCTCGGTACCCGCCGGTGGCCCCCGAGTCACCGGTGGTGCCCACCTCCGTGGCCCCCGGGCCCCCGGTGAACCCCGCCCCGCCCGTGGCGGACCCGCCACCCGCCGCCCCTTCTCGCAGAACCCGCGGCCGTCGTCGTGGTGGTGCGCGGTTCGCCGGGATGGGCGAGGGGGAGGCGGACGCCCCGGTGGTCGTGCCGCAGGCCTCCGGGCCGGGTACCGGCGCCGGGGGCCGTGCGCCTCGCGGGGCCCGGTTCGCCGGGGCCGAGGGGCCGGCCGTGACGGCGCCGGTGGCTGCCGCGGTGGTGGACGAAGGGGCCCGCGAGGCGGTCGCCGGGACCGTGGAGCGGCTCGCGTGGCTGCGGTCCGAGGGGCGCAGCGGTGAGGCGCACGTCCTGCTGGCCGAGGCCGCGCGGTGGCCCGCCGGCCGGCTGCCGCCGCTCGCGGACGCGCTGCACCGGGCCGGCCTCGGGGCCGACTGGGCCACGTTGCTGTGGGAGGCCGCCTCGCTGCCCGCCGAGGGGCTGGTCGCCGTCGCCGACGCGCTCGCCGCGGCCGGCCGGGACGCCGACGCGCGGCAGATGCTGCGTCAGGGCGTGGCGAGGCCGGCGGAGCAGATCGGTGCGGCCGTGCTGCGGCTGGACGCGGCGGGCCGGCACCGGGAGGCGTGGGCCCTGCTGGACGCCTGTGTGCGCGTCCGTACGCCCGAGGAGGCCGCCCGGTGCGCCGCCGTCGGTCCGGGGCGTCTGGTGCCCCTGCTGCTACGGGCCGCTCTCGGGGTGTCCGACGAGCGGCACTGGGACCTGGTGCACGCGCTGCGGGTCGCCGGCCACGGTCCGTGACCGGCGGCGGGGGGAGCACGTCCCGGTCTGCCCCGGTCCGCCCCCGGCCGGCGGATCCGCTCACCCACCGGAGTGCGAAACGTGATCGACTTCGCGGGTTGACGACGATGGTCTTGGCAAGGGCCTCCCGGAGGCTTACGTTCGTCCCTCTACGGCCTGCTCTACGGGCGTAGAGGCTCTGAGGCCGCGTCGAAGGAGCAGCTCATGGCCAACGTCGTACGCGCCGCTCTGGTCCAGGCCACCTGGACCGGCGACACCGAGTCCATGGTGGCGAAACACGAGGAGCACGCCCGCGAGGCGGCTCGCCGGGGCGCACAGATCATCGGCTTTCAGGAGGTCTTCAACGCCCCCTACTTCTGCCAGGTGCAGGAGCCGGAGCACTACCGGTGGGCCGAGCCGGTGCCCGACGGGCCGACCGTCCGCCGGATGCGGGACCTCGCCCGTGAGACCGGCATGGTGATCGTCGTCCCGGTCTTCGAGGTCGAGCAGTCCGGTTTCTACTACAACACCGCGGCCGTGATCGACGCCGACGGCACCTACCTCGGCAAGTACCGCAAGCACCACATCCCACAGGTCAAGGGCTTCTGGGAGAAGTACTACTTCAAACCCGGCAACCTGGGCTGGCCCGTCTTCGACACCACCGTCGGCAAGGTCGGGGTCTACATCTGCTACGACCGGCACTTCCCGGAGGGCTGGCGGCAACTCGGCCTGAACGGCGCCCAGCTGGTCTACAACCCCTCCGCCACCCACCGCGGCCTGTCCGCCCACCTGTGGCAGCTGGAGCAGCCCGCCGCGGCCGTCGCCAACGAGTACTTCGTCGCCGCCATCAACCGGGTGGGGCAGGAGGAGTACGGGGACAACGACTTCTACGGGACCTCGTACTTCGTCGATCCGCGAGGACGCTTCGTGGGGGAGACCGCCGACGACAAGACCGAGGAACTCGTCGTCCGGGACCTCGACTTCGGCCTCATCGAGGAGGTGCGTCAGCAGTGGGCCTTCTACCGCGACCGCCGCCCCGACGCCTACGAAGGGCTGGTGCGGCCGTGAGCGACCTCTACTCCCGTCACCGCCGCGTACTGCCCGACTGGCTCGCCCTCTACTACGACGACCCGATCGAGATCACCCACGGCGAGGGCCGGTACGTCTGGGACTCCGCCGGCCGCAGGTACCTGGACTTCTTCGGCGGCATCCTGACGACGTCGACCGCGCACGCGCTTCCCGAGGTGACCAAGGCGGTCAGCGAGCAGGCCGCCCGGATCATCCACTCCTCGACCCTCTACCTCAACCGGCCGATGGTCGAACTCGCCGAGCGCATCGCCCAGGTGAGCGGCATCCCGGACGCCCGCGTGTTCTTCACCACCTCCGGAACCGAGGCCAACGACACCGCCCTGCTGCTCGCCACCGCCTACCGACGCAGCAACACCGTGCTGGCCATGCGCAACAGCTACCACGGCCGCTCCTTCAGCACGGTCGGCATCACCGGTAACCGCGGCTGGTCACCGACCTCGCTGTCCCCGCTGCACACCCTGTACGTCCACGGCGGCGTGCGCACCCGGGGGCCGTACGCGGAGCTGGACGACCGCGCGTTCATCGACGCGTGCGTCGCCGATCTGAGGGACGTCCTCGGCCACACCCGGCCGCCCGCCGCGCTGATCGCCGAACCAGTCCAGGGCGTCGGCGGGTTCACCTCGCCGCCCGACGGGTTGTACGCGGCGTTCCGTGAAGTCCTGGCCGCCCACGGGGTCCTGTGGATCGCCGACGAGGTGCAGACCGGCTGGGGCCGCACCGGCGACCACTTCTGGGGCTGGCAGGCGCACGCCCGCAGCGGCCCGCCGGACATCGTCACCTTCGCCAAGGGCATCGGCAACGGCATGTCCGTCGGCGGAGTCGTCGCCCGCGCCGAGATCATGAACTGCCTGGACGCCAACAGCATCTCCACCTTCGGCGGCACCCAGATCACCATGGCCGCCGCCCTCGCCAACCTCACCCACCTCCTCGAACACGACCTCCAGGGCAACGCCCGGCGGGTCGGGGGACTGCTCATCGAGCGGCTCCGGACGGTCGCCGCCCCGCTGCCCGGAGTGCGGGAGGTACGCGGACGGGGGCTGATGATCGGCGTCGAACTGGTCAAGCCGGGCACGGACGAGGCCGACCCGCAGGCCGCCGCCGCGGTGCTGGAGGCGGCACGCGACCGCGGGCTGCTCATCGGCAAGGGAGGCGGTCACAACACCAGCGCCCTGCGCATCGCCCCGCCGCTGTCCCTGACCGTCGCCGAGGCCGAAGAGGGCGCGGCGATCCTGGAACAGGCGCTGAGAAGCGCGGACGACAGCCGCTGACAAGCGCCACCGGCGGCGGCCGAGGGGTGTACGGAGACGACCGCCGCCCCCCGGCGGGCTCGCCGCTGACCACGCCCTGACCGTACCGTCGACCGAGGGAGCAGCATGAGCAGCCGTACCGTCATCCGCGGCGGTCTCGTCATCACCGCGTCGGACGAGATCCACGCCGACGTCCTGGTCGAGGACGGCCGCGTCGCCGCCCTCGCCGCCTCCGGTACGCCCGCGGCCGGCGCGTTCACCGCCGAGCGGAGCGAGACGGGGGCGCCCCCGGCCGGAGGGTGGGGGAGGGTCATCGACGCCACCGGGAAGTACGTCATCCCGGGCGGTGTCGACGCCCACACCCACATGGAGCTGCCCTTCGGCGGCACCTTCGCCTCGGACACCTTCGAGACCGGCACCCGGGCCGCCGCCTGGGGCGGTACGACGACCATCGTCGACTTCGCGGTGCAGAGCGTCGGCCGCACCCTGCGCGAGGGCCTGGACGCCTGGCACGCCAAGGCCGAGGGCACCTGCGCGATCGACTACGGCTTCCACATGATCGTCTCCGATGTGAATCAGGAGACGCTCAAGGAGATGGACCTGCTGGTCGAGGAGGGGGTGACGAGCTTCAAGCAGTTCATGGCCTACCCGGGCGTGTTCTACAGCGACGACGGCCAGATCCTGCGCGCCATGCAGCGCTCCGCCGAGAACGGCGGCCTGATCATGATGCACGCCGAGAACGGCATCGCCATCGACGTCCTGGTCGAACAGGCCCTAGCCCGCGGCGAGACCGATCCCCGCCACCACGGCGAGGTCCGCAAGGCCCTGCTGGAGGCCGAGGCCACCCACCGCGCCATCCGCCTCGCCCAGGTCGCCGGCGCCCCCCTGTACGTCGTGCACGTCTCCGCCACGGAGGCGGTCGCCGAGCTGGCCCGGGCCCGGGACGAGGGGCTGAACGTCTTCGGCGAGACCTGCCCGCAGTACCTGTTCCTGTCCACCGACAACCTCGCCGAGCCGGACTTCGAGGGCGCCAAGTACGTGTGCTCCACCCCGCTGCGGCCCAGGGAACACCAGGCCGCCCTGTGGAGGGGGCTGCGCACCAACGACCTCCAGGTGGTCTCCACCGACCACTGCCCCTTCTGCTTCGCCGGCCAGAAGGAGCTGGGCCGCGGCGACTTCTCCAAGATCCCCAACGGTCTGCCGGGCGTGGAGAACCGGATGGACCTGCTGCACCAGGCCGTCGTCGACGGGCACATCTCCCGGCGCCGCTGGATCGAGATCGCATGCGCCGCCCCGGCCCGCATGTTCGGCCTGTACCCGAAGAAGGGCACCCTCGCCCCGGGCGCCGACGCGGACATCGTCATCTACGACCCGCACGCCGAACAGGTGCTGTCCGCCGAGACCCACCACATGAACGTCGACTACTCGGCGTACGAGGGCAGGCGCGTCACCGGCCGCGTCGAGACGGTCCTCTCGCGGGGCGAACTCGTCATCGACCGGCGGGAGTACACCGGACGCGCCGGACACGGCGTCTACACCCCGCGCTCCACCTGTCAGTACCTCGCCTAGGAGTGGCGCCCATGGACTTCGGCCTCGTCCTGCAGACCGACCCGCCGGCCTCCCGCGTCATCAGCCTGATGAAGCGGGCCGAACGCAACGGCTTCCGCTACGGCTGGACGTTCGACTCCGCCGTGCTGTGGCAGGAGCCGTTCGTGATCCACAGCCAGATCCTCGCCAACACCTCCAGACTCAAGGTCGGCCCGATGGTCACCAACCCGGGCACCCGCGCCTGGGAGGTCACCGCCTCCACCTTCGCCACCCTCAACGACATGTTCGGCAACCGCACCGTCTGCGGCATCGGCCGCGGCGACTCCGCGATGCGCGTCGCCGGCCGCCCACCCGGCACCCTCGCCCGGCTCAGCGGGGCCATGAAGGTGATCCGCGCCCTCGGCCGCGGCGAGGAGGCCGACCTCGGCGGCACGAGGATCCGGTTCCCGTGGGTCGGGGAGGGAGCCGAACTCCCCGTCTGGATGGCCGCCTACGGCCCGAAGGCGCTGAGGATGGCCGGCGAGGAGGCCGACGGGTTCATCCTCCAGCTGTCCGACCTCTACCTGACCGAGTACATGGTGAAGGCCGTCAAGGAGGCGGCGACCGCCGCCGGACGAGACCCTCGCGAGGTCACGGTCTGCGTGGCCGCGCCCGCCTACGTCACCGAGGACGACTCGCCCGGGGCCCTCGCCCACGCCCGCGAGCAGTGCCGCTGGTTCGGCGGCATGGTCGGCAACCACGTCGCCGACCTGGTCGCCAGGTACGGCGAGCACTCCGGCCGGATCCCCGAGGAACTCACCGACTACATCAAGTCCCGGCAGGGCTACGACTACGCCCACCACGGGCGCAGCGACAACCCGGACACCCGGTTCGTGCCCGACGAGATCGTGGACCGGTTCTGCGTGATCGGCCCCGCGGAGAAGCACATCGAGAAGCTGACCGCGCTCCGCGCCCTGGGCGTCGACCAGTTCGCCGTGTACGACATGCACGACGCGCAGGAGACGACGATCGACGCCTACGGCAGCCGGATCATCCCCGCCGTCAACGCCTGACCGCCACCGCCTCGCCCCTCCCGGTCGCCTCCTCCCCGCCGTCCCGGGGAGGGGGCCGGTGCCCGCACAGCCGTTCCCGACCCCTCCTCCCCGATCGGCCGGCCCATGACCGACACCGCTCCCCCGCACATACCGCCGACCCAGGTCACCCTCCCCGACGGCCGGGTGGAGACGACTCCCGGAGCGCCCCGGCCCGACGGCCCCTACGCCAACGCCGACCTGCTCCCGGTCCCGGTGGCCGACCGCACCTGGACGACGTACGACTTCTCGGCCCTGTGGGTCGGCATGGCACACAACACGGCGTCCTGGACCCTGGCCTCCGGACTGATCGCGGTGGGCATGGACTGGAAGCAGGCGGTGTTCACCATCGGCCTCGCCAACCTGATCGTGCTCGTGCCGATGCTGCTGACCGGGCACGCGGGCCCCAAGTACGGCATCCCCTTCCCCGTCCTCGCCCGTGCCTCCTTCGGCGTACGCGGCGCCAACCTGCCGGCGATCGTGCGGGCGATGGTGGCGTGCGGCTGGTTCGGCGTCCAGACCTGGATCGGCGGCGAGGCGATCTACTTCCTCGCCGGGAAACTCGTCGGCCACAGCTGGTCCGACGCCTCGCGCATCGGCGGCCACGCCTGGACCATGTGGCTGTCCTTCGCGCTGTTCTGGCTCCTCCAGGTCGCCGTCATCCACCGCGGCATGGAGACCGTCCGCCGCTTCGAGAACTGGGCCGCGCCCTTCGTGCTCGTCGGTGCCCTCGTGATGCTGTGGTGGATGAGCGCCAAGGCCGGCGGCGTCGGCCCGCTCTTCGGCCAGCCGTCCCGGGTGGGCTGGGGCAGCGGCTTCTGGAAGCTGTTCTGGCCCTCCCTCATGGGCATGATCGGCTTCTGGTCCACGCTGTCACTGAACATCCCCGACTTCACCCGCTACGGAAAGAGCCAGCGCGCGCAGACCTGGGGGCAGGCCCTGGGCCTGCCGACCACGATGACCCTCTTCGCCTTCCTGTCCGTGCTCGTGACGTCCGGTTCGCAGGCGGTGTACGGCAAGCCGGTCTGGGACCCGGTCCAGCTCGCCGCGAAGACCGACAACGCGGCCGGCCTGCTCTACGCCCTGGTCACGGTGCTGGTGGCGACCCTGTCCGTGAACATCGCGGCCAACCTGGTCTCCCCGGCCTTCGACTTCTCCAACGTGGCGCCCAGGAAGGTCGGTTTCCGTACCGGCGCCCTGATCACCGCGGTCCTCGCCGTGCTGATCCGCCCCTGGCGGCTGTACTCCGACCCGCAGGGCTACATCTTCACCTGGCTCGGCCTGGTCGGCGGGCTGCTCGGCACGGTCGCGGGCATCCTCGTCGCCGACTACTGGCTGCTGCGCCGCACCCGCCTGGACCTCGCCGACCTGTACCGCGCGGGCGGCCGGTACTGGTACACCGGCGGCTGGAACTGGCGGGCGGTCGTCGCCTTCCTGGGAGGGGGAGTCCTCGCGGTCGGCGGTGCCCACCTCGAACCGCTGGCCGACGGCCGCGCGATCCCGGCGCTGTCCCCGCTCGCCGACTACGGCTGGGCGGTGGGCCTGGGCACCTCCCTGATGCTGTACGCGGCGCCGGCCGTGCTCTCGGGCCGGGAGGCGCGAACCGGTTGACCGGCCGGGCTGTTCGCTTCCCGGGCGTCGGTGCGGGTGTCTCCCGGCCGGGCGCCCGGCACGCCGGGCCGCACCGTTTCCCGCGACGGCGGATCGGGCGGAAACCGGCCGACGGCCGGGCGTTGTCCGGCAGGATGCCGGTCAGGTGCGCCGGACCCGCCCGCCGGACCGGCGCACCGGGCACGCTGGGAGCGGAGGGGGCGACATATGAGTGAGACCCGTGCCGTATCAGCGGCCGATCGTGCCGCCGCCGTGCTCGCGCGCACGGCCGGCGTGTCCGTACCGTTCGACCCGGAGTCGTACCAGGGCGTGCGGGGACCGGAACTCGACGCGCTCACCGACGACTTGGACTCGGTCCTCGAAGAGCTGACGGACGGGAACGGCGAGGCCGCGACGGCCGCGACGGTCGCCGCTCGGCTCGGCCGCTGCCTCGCCCTGCGGTTCGTCCTTGCCGACGCTCCCGGCGACCGGGAACGCGCCCTGCGGCTGCTGGAGTCCGCGCGCACGTCGGTCACGCTCGGCGCCGAGGACCGGGAGGCCGCGCGCCGGGACCTCGTGACGCTGCTCGGATCGCGGATGGTGCGGCTGAACCGGGAAGCCCCGGCCGGGCTCGACGCGACACCGACCATCGACCAGCTCGGATACCTGTTCACGGTGGGCGCGCCGCTCACTCACGGCGGCTCGGGCCTGGTGGAGGACACCGGCCTGCTCGTACGGCTGCTGCTCGAACGGGAACACGACGGCATGACCCCCGAACTCCGCGACCGCCTGCGCTCGGTGGGCGAGCTGTCCGAGGCACTGGTGGGCGGCGAGACGGAGACGGTCGTCCAGCTGGCCCGGAACATGGCCGGCACCCTGCACAGCGAAGCCCTGCCACCGTCGCTCGGCACCCTGCTGCCCCTGCTTCTCCGCCTCATGGAGCAGTCCCTCGGCACCCTCCCCCCGCAGCCGGAGGGCACCGGCGACCCACCGGCCGACGGCCCCGACGACTTCGACGAGGTCCGGGACACACTGGCCCAGTTCCTCGCCATGGCCGAGGTGATGGCACCCGGCACCCTCCCGCCGCAGGACCTGCCCGGACTCCTCGCCGACCTGTCGCAGGGACGGGCCGCCCCCGCGGGGGAGGACGGCCGCGCCCCCCTGCCGTCCAGGATGGTCGCCGCCCTCTTCCACACCGCCCACGCCACCCGCACCGGCGACATGGAGGGGTTCCGGGAGGCGCTCCGGCTGATGCACGAGGCGTCGGCCGACGGGGAACTGGACAGCCGGGTGCAGCGTGAATGGCTGCGCACCGTCGTGCCCGGACTGCTCGTCGGGGCGTCCCTCGCCGGTGGCAGCCTCCAGGACGAGGACATGGCCCTGGCACTGCTGGAGGCGCAGCGGTGGGACGACGACCCGTCGAGCGGCCTCGCCGCCACCCTGCGCCTGTGCGGGGAGGCCGCACGGCTGCACGCACGCCTGACGTCCGCCCTGGACCGGGGTGACGACGCGGCGGTCGAGGACGTGATCGACGCACTGTGCGAACTGGAACTGGACGAGACCTACGACGGCGCCGAGGACTGGACCGGCGCCCTGACCGGCTACGTACTCGGCAGCGCGTGCCTGGGCCGTGTCGTGCTCGCCACGTCGGCGGACGACCGCAACACCCATCTGCGCGCCGCCGTGCACCACCTGGAGCGGGCCGTGGAGACATCGGTGGACATGCCCGCCCTGCGCGGCCTCCTCGACATCACCTGGGCCCCGCTGATCACCCTGACGGCGATCGCCGAATCGGACCCGGGCCGTATCGCCGAGGGCGTCCGGCGGGCCAGGGCCGCGCTGGACAGCCCCGGGTTCGCCGCCGACTTCCGGCCCAGGGCACGCGGCGGCATCGCCATCGCCCTCGACACCCTGCACGTGTTCACCGGCGACCCCGGGGCGCTCGACGAGGCGATCGCCGAACTGACGCAGGCGCTGACGGAACTGCCCGAGGGCGGCCCGGGCGGGGCCCGGCTCACCTGGGACCTGGCCGAGCTGCGCGCCAAGCGGGCCGCCCTCCGGGCGGACGCGCCCGAGGCCGACGGCGAACTGCGGGCCGCCGTCGGCCTCGCCCGCACCTCCCTGCGGCTCGCCGCCGACGACGTCCTGCTCCAGCAGGGCGTCGGCCGCGGACTGCGCATCGCGCGCGCGACGGCCCACCGGGGCCGCAGGGCGGCGTTCTGGGCGCTGCGCGCCGGACGCGCCGAGGAGGCGATCGGGTGTCTGGAGGAGGGCCGTTCCCTGGTGCTCGGCGCGGCGGCCGTCTCGGCGGGGGTCGCCGACCGCCTCGCCGCCGCCGGTGAGAGCGCGCTGGCCGAACAGTGGCGCAGCGCCACCGCCGGCCCGTCCTGGGAGCAGGGCGACGACCGCCCCCCGCGGGACCCGTCCGCGGACGCGGGCCCGGACGCCCTCGCCGGCCTGCGGGACCGCTCCCCGCTGGAGGTCCTCGCCGCGGCGGGCGCCGGCGCTCCCGGCCTGCCCGGGGACCTGCGGCGCCGTTCGCTGGACGTGCTGCGCGGCCAGGACGGCGCCGACGCGCGGCCGGTGTCCGCCTCCGTGGACGACCTGCGGGCCGGGCTGCGGGACACCGGAGCGGACGCGCTGCTGTATCTGGTTCCCGGCGTCGACGGCCCGGACGGGGCCGTCCTGGTCGTCACCCCGGACGGCCCCGCCGAGGCACTGCCGCTGCCCGGCCTGACCCCCGCCGGCCGCGAGCCCGTCGCGGAGTACCTGGCCGCCGGCGCACACCTGCAGAGCCTGGAGGCCGCCGGTGACGACGCCGCCGCGGACCCGGGGGAGCGGGAGCGCGCCGAACAGTGCCGGCCGCGTGCCCTGGACGGCCTGTGCGTGTGGGCCGGCGAGGTGCTCGGCCCGGTCCTGGACCACCTCGGCCTGTGGGACCGGGCCCTCACCGAGGCCGGCCTGGCGGGCACCCCGGGCGGTACCGCCCCGCCGGACGCCGTACGCCTCGTCCTGGTGCCCTGCGGTGACCTGGGCGTCGTGCCCTGGCAGGCGGCCGTCCTGCGCCCGCCCGCCGGGTACGGCGTGCCGCGCGCGGTACGGGCCTGTGAGGTCGCCGTCCTCACCCACGCCGCGTCCGGCCGGGAGTTCCTGCGCGCCGCGGCCCGGCGGCGCATGGCACCCGCCGGCCGGCCGGCCCTCGTGTTCCACGGCGGCGCCGACCTGGAGTGGGCCGAGGAGGAGATCGACACCCTCGCGGCCGTGCTCTACCCGCGGGCCGTGGTCCACCGCCCCGACGCCGACCCGGCCACGCCCGGGACGGTCCTGGCCCTGCTGGGCGGCCGGGCCGCCGCCCCCGCCTCCCTGGTGCACATCGCCTGCCACGGACTCGCCGGGCCGGATCCCACCCGGTCCGCCCTCCGGCTGGCCGTCCCGGCCGACGCCGGCGAACCGCCCGGCACCGGCGGGGATCTCACCCTGAGCACCTTGCTGGAGACGCCCGCCGAGGGCGACGCCTTCCGGTCGGCCGGCCCACTGGTGGTGTGCGGCGGCTGCGAGACGGACCTCACCACCCGCGACCACGACGAAGCCCTGACCGTCACCTCGGTGATGGTGCACCGGCTCGCCACCGACGCCATCGGCACCCGGTGGCGGGTGGACGACGGACAGTCCGAGGTGCTCATGCTCGTCCTGCACGACGCGCTCGCCCGGGGACTGGCGCCACCGGACGCGCTGCGTGCCGCCCAGCGCTGGATGCTCACCCTGCCCGGTGACCGGCCGCCCGTCCGCACACTGCGGGACATCCCGGCCCGCCGCCTCGCGGAGGACGTCCGCGACCGGCCCGACACCTGGGCGGCCTTCGTCCATCACGGCAACCCCGCACCGGCGGCGACCCCCGCCGGGCGGCAGGAAGGAGCGGACGTATGACGCCCGAGGAACTGCTTCAGCTCCTCCACCGCCACTGGCCCACCGTCGTCACCGGACTCGACGACGACGAACTCCGTCAACTGGCCGACACACTCCAGGAGATGATGCGGCAGGCCACAGCCCGGCACGCCCCGGGCGTCGATCGGGCCGTGCGCCGCCTGAAGCGCACCCTGTCCGGACTGCCGCCCGGACACCCGGTGTCCAGGGCACTCGGTGGCCACCGGTACTCCACCGGCACCCGCGAACTGCCCGCCCTCACGGCGATCGACGCGGTGATCGGCGTACTGGGCACCCCGCCGCCCGATCCCGCCGAACTGCTGCGGGCCGCCCGGTACCGGCTCCTCGCCGCGCCGGCGCTGACCGAGGACGAACGGGCCGCGCTGCCCGCGGGAGCGGATCCGTCCGCCGGGCTGATCGGGCTGCGCGACCCGGACCACGGTCTGCGCTACCCCCGCTTCCAGTTCCGGCCCGGTACGGCGGAACCCCTGCCGGTCGTCCGCCGCGTCAACCGGCTGCTGTGCGCGGACCGTGATCCCTGGGGAGCCGCCGACTGGTGGCTGGGCGGCAACCGGTGGCTGGGCGGCGTCCCCGCGGAACTGCTCGGCATCGTCCCGGACGACGAGCTGGAACGCGCCGCCGCCGAACTCGTGGGAGCGTCCTGATGGCAGGCCAGATCCCGCCCGAGGGCGTACCCATGCGGCCGCTGTCGCATCGGCTGCCGGCCGGCACCCTCCTGTGGCGATGCCACGAGAAGCAGTACGAGGCCGCGGAGTTCAACCCGAACGTCGCGCACGAGTTCTTCAAGGGCAGCCGCTTCGACCCCACCGAGAAGGACCCGTACCCCTATCTCTACGCCGCCCTCGACCCGGTCACCGCCCTGTCCGAAGTCCTGCTCCGATCGGTCGAGTTCGGGCCCGCGGGGGTGCGCCTGATCCCCTGGGCGCAGGCCTCCCGGTACGTGCTCTCCGCGATCCGCACCACGGCGGACCTCTCCCTGGCCGACCTCACCACCGCCGAGGGGCTGGCCGCCGTCTGGCAGGACGACTGGCTGATCGACACCGAGGAGTACGCCGGCACCCGCTACTGGGTACGGGTGATCCGCGAACGCTGCACGGGCGTGCAGGGCCTGTGGTGGACGTCCAAACGCCGCCGGCCGCACCCGGCGCTCCAGCTGTTCCGGGACCGCTGCCCCGGCACACCCCTCGACCCCCGTCCGCGGGAGCACCTGCGCCTGGCGTCGCGGGACGACGTGCGCAAGGTCAACCGGCTGCTGGCACCGCTGCACGCGGTCATCTCCGTCCCGGACGAGTGAGGGACGGGCGCACACGCGACTGCCCCGGCCTCGGCGAGGCCGGGGCAGTCGCGTGGCGGCTCAGCTGTCCCTCACCGATGCCGGCAGCAGCGGCCAGTCCCCGGACAGACGCATCGCCGACTCGCTCACGGCGATGTCCTTCGCCCCGGCCATGACGCCGTCCAGATACTCGTGGGCGGCGGCCTCGTACAGATGGCGGGCCGCGGCGATCCGCTCGTTCGCGGCCTCCCTGCGGTCCTGCTGCCGGGACTCGGCCGTCTGCTGCGCGGCCCGGGCCCGCTCGGTGGCGGCGATGCTCTCCTCACGCTGCCGCTGCAGTGCCGTCCGGCGTTCCACCGCCGTGCGGTAGGCGTCGAGGAACGGGTGTTCCCGGAACATGCCGAGCAGGAGTCCGACACCGCCCGAGAGCAGCAGCAGCGCGCAGAACAGCCAGGTCACCGTCTGGGTCGTCAGGTGCAGCCGGTCCACCAGGGTCGCGGTGCCGGTGGACGAGCCGCCGAGCCCGCGGAAGCCGGCGGCGTCCCGGGCGGCGTGGGCCGGTGCGTCGTGCTGCATCACGAACCTGGCGCGCAGCGTCCCGAGCAGCCAGGTCAGCACGCCCCATACGCCGAGCAGTGACAGGGCCGGGATCCAGCCGGTGCGCGGCGATCCCGTCGCCGAGCGCCACCGCAGCATGAGCCCCGCCAGGTGCGGCAGGATCAGCATGATGACGGCCGAGGAGACGGCGAGCGTACCGGACAGCAGGTCGCCGCCCGTGCTGCCGACCCCGTGGAAGGGCTGGTACGCGACCCAGTACACCGGCACCTCGACGGCCATGATGACGACCAGCAGGGCCAGGGTGAGCCACCGGGGCAGCCCGGGGCGGGTGTGCAGTCCCTCCCAGCCCTCCTCCGAGGCGAGGACGCCGGTCTCCCGCCGTGCGGCGCGGTACTCCTCCCGCACCGCGGCGGACGAGGCGGCGACCGCGGTGGACACCGGCTCCCAGTCGTCGCCCGGCTCGGCGCCCTCCTCCTTGCCGGCCGCCGGTCCGGGCCCGTCCTCGGCCGGGCCGGGGCCGGCCGGGTCATGGGTGCGGGCGGCCGGCGGTGCTTCCGCGTCCGGGAAGCGGGCGCGGAGCCAGCGTTCCTCCACCCGTTCACGCAGCCGGTCCCGGAAGCGGAGCCAGCGTGAGGAGCGCAGCGCGAGGAGGTTGAGCTGGCTGCGGGCCGCCCGCACGTCCTGTTCGGCCTCCCGCACCCGTTCGTCCAGCAGCCGGGTCCCGGCCTCGCCCGCGGTCACGTCGGACGCCGACTCGGCGTCCTCGAGCCGTGCCTCCTCCTCCCGCAGACTCAGCTCCTCCTCGATCCGGTGGAGCACGCTGTCCCGTACGGAGGCCAGCTCCGCGAAGTAGGGCACCCGGTCGCCGCTGATCAGGATCCACGGGTCCAGCGTGCCGCTCCTGGCGGCCTGCCGGCCTCGTTTCCGGGCCGTGGCGATCAGCCGCTGTTCGGCCCCGTCCTCCAGGACCAGCGGCCGGCGGCCGGTGAGCCCGCCGGTGGCCGGGCCGGTCCGGGGCCGGGCGGTCTGCCGCGCGGACCGCCCCGGGAACGGGAGGTGGCGGGTGATCCGCCGGCGGCGCGGCTGGGCTCCGTCAGCGCTTGTACCGGCTGTCGACATGGGCCTTGGCCCTCCCTTCCAGCGCTTCCACCCAGAAGGACTCGAAGTCGTCGGCTTCGCTGGGTTTCGCCGAGTACTGCATGCCGAGCCCGACGGGGAAGACGTCCATTCCCCTGATACCGGGCAGACCCCGCTTCTTCACGAGCGAGTCGATGACCCTGGCCCGCCTTCCCTCGGTGGTGAGGTTCTGGCGGGAGAGGTGGAACTCCGGGTCGGCCTGGTCGAAGTCGCTCACGACGAGCAGCTTCGGTGCCCCGCCGTGGCCGGGGACGGCCTCCCCGATGCGGGCCAGCGCCCCCCAGACGTCCGATCCGTTCTGCTTGCGGGCGCAGGTGAGTTCCGCGAGCGCGGCGACGGCGGCCTCCTGCTGGGCGTCGGCCCGCTGGACCTTCTGGTCGGTGTTCGCCTCGTGCGGCGGGTCGAGGTCGACCTGGCGCTGCCGGCAGGACGAGCTGCGCGAGGAGCGGGTGACGGGGGCGAAGTCCACGGTTCCGCACTGCTGGTCGGTGAGGAACTCCACGAGGCTGTCCTTGAGTTTGGCCTCCGAGTCGAAACCCTCCTTGACCGCGGCGGCCGATCCGGAACCGTCGACGACCACCCCGCAGGGCGTGCTGAGGGCCTTCTCCTGCTCGGTGCAGGAGACGAGCGCGGAGAGCGCGCACACCAGCGGGACGACGGCGACGAGCCGGCGGACGGTGGACCGGTGACCGGTCCGGGCCGAGTGTTGCACGATGACGGTCCTTGGCCTTCCTGGGAGACGGGGAGCGAGCGGAGCGCGGGCGGTGCGCCGGGGAGGAGCGGTCATCCCCGGCGGGCGCCGCTCGGGGCGTCGCCGCGCGCCGACTGGTGGTCGAGGATGCGCAGCGCCTGCGCGACGGCCGACGGGTCGGCGTCGTGCCCGGCCCCCTTCGGGCCGTACCAGCGGTCGCTGAGCAGGCCGTCGTCGAGACGGTTCCAGGTGTCGTCCAGGGTGATCCGCCCGGGCAGCCGGCCGAGGGGCCGCGGCCCGCCGGCCTCGTCGTCGAGCTGGGCGCGCGTCCACACGCCGTCCCAGTAGCAGGCGATCAACTGGTTCGCGCCGTCAGCGAGTTGCTGGGCCTGTTGCCGGCAGACGGAGGCGGCCGAGCGCCACTCGCCGACCATCCGCCCGAACCGGGCGAGCGCGGCCGGCGCCGGCTTCCCACGCACGGTGTACTGGGTCACCACCCGCACCGACTCGGCCTGGATCCGGATGTGCAGCGCGCGGTGCGCCGCGAACGTGCGGGAGCGCAGCCGTGCGGTGCCGCGCCGGACCTGCGCGTGCAGGCCCAGGACGTAGGGCGGCAGGCCGTCGTCGTCGGCCGCTGTGCCACCCGCCGCCGCGTCCGCCAGGAATTCCCGGAGCCGGGCGGCGTCCCGGCGGCCGTGAAACCGGGCGCCCGCCGAGGAGAGACGTCCGGCTTTCAGTCGTCGGACCCGGACATTTATTCGACCTCTGCTGATCATTTCGAAGTGCCCCCATTCGTCGCGGGCGGTCCGGGTGGGAAGGCGCCGCGATGGGGAGAGAGTAGCGGAGCAAAACCCGCTGAGGGACCGCTCATTCGAATGGAATTGATCATTCTTCCCGGGGTTCCGGAAAACAACCGGATCCCGCCCTGTGGAGAACCGGGCGAAAGGCTTCCGGCAATTGCGGGCGCCCGTTGACGCACTGGATACTCCAAGCCGGTGCGAGGAGGAGATGCCGTGGAATTGCGCCTCGACGGGACGCACTACCCGCTGGAAACGCTGGGCCCGGGAAAACGGCTCGGCGTCTGGCTGCAGGGCTGCACGCTGGCCTGTGCCGGATGCATGTCCCGGCACACCTGGGACCCGGAGGCCGGGACGGCCACCCCGGTCTCCGAGGTGCTCGCGCTGTGGCGGCGGGCCCTGGCCGACGGGGCGGAGGGTCTCACCGTCAGCGGCGGTGAGCCCCTCCAGCAGGCGGCGGCGCTGGCCGCACTCCTGACCGGGGCGGCACGGCTGAGGGACGGGGACCGGCGCCACGAGGGGAGCGCCGGACCCCGCCCCGCCGACCTGCTGGTGTACACGGGGTACGAGCCCGGAGAGGCGACGCCCGGGCAGTGGGCCGCCCTCGGCGGCGCGGACGCCGTGATCACCGGCCGGTTCCGGGTCGCGGAACCGACCCGGCTGGTCTGGCGGGGGTCGGCCAACCAGCGGATCGTCCCGCTGACACCGCTCGGCGCCGCCCGCTACGCCCCGCACCTGACGCGCACGTCCCAGGGCCCGCGCCTGCAGGCCGCCACCGGAGCGGACCGGGCACTGCGGCTCTACGGCGTCCCGCTGCGCGGTGAACTCGCCGCCCTGGAACGCCGGCTGGGGCAGGACGGGACGGGCTTCACGGACCGGAGCTGGCGGCCATGAGCGCGCGGGCGTGGCTCTCCTCGGGCGTGACCAGCAGCACCGCCCAGGACGGGTCCCGGCGCAGCTCCTCCCGGACCGCGCCGAGCAGCCGGCGGGCCACCGTCTCGACCGTCAGGCCGCCCCGGCCGGTGCCCAGCAGCGGAAAGCAGATCGACGACATCGGCAGGGAGAGGAACTCGCTCTCGTGGCGGGCCAGTTCGAACGACGCGCGCACCGCCTCGTCCAGCACGGCGGGGGACACGTGATAGCGGCCGCCGTCCCCGGCCGGGGCGGCGATCGCCGCGTGGTGGATGCGCCGTACCCCCTGCGCGGCCAGGGCACCGGAGGACGTGGCGACGACCGTGCCCGGCCGCACGGGCATCCCCGTCCTGCCGTGCGTCCGCAGCCACACGCCCAGTTCGCGGGAGAGGACGTCGTCCACGATCTCGCCCGAGGCGTCCCGCAGGGCGGCGGCCCGTCGCAGCGCGCCGGACACCGTCGGCCGGAAGGTCTTGGACATCTCCAGGTACGTGTTCTCCGAGGAGACCAGGATGTCCACGTCCCGCACCTCCTCGATCGGGCCCACCCGGACGGTGATCCGGCCCGCCGGAGCGCCGGCCGGCCGGGTGCCCGGACGCACCGGGCGCCGGGGCGGGGGCCCGGCGGCGGCCGGCGTGTGCACCGGGGACCTCACCGCCGCCGCACTCGCCGATTCCGCCACCGCGCCCACCCGTTGGGCGGCCGACTCGCCGGCGCCCGCCTCCCGGGCCACGGCCAGGACCGCCGCCGCGAGTTCGGCGACGACGTCGTGCTCCTGGCTCTTGCGGAACCGCTCGGTCGTCACGCCGTAGACACCCGCCGCGGCCTTGCGCCGGTCGGTGCCCGGCACCCCGCGCCGCGCGGCGAACAGCCCGAAGGAATGGGCGGCGGCACGGGCCAGCGGATCACAGGAGTCGTCGTCCCGCACGGGATGCCCGCCGGCCAGCCGCCGCACCGCCGAGCCCAGCAGCTCCTCGATGCCCGACTGCTCGTCGTCCACCCCGGTGCACAGGCCGGCCGCGACGGCAGCCGCGCGCAGCGCGTCCCTGGTGCAGTGGCGCAAGCCGGGCAGGCCGCGACGCCTCAGTTCCCTGAGTTCGGCGACGAGGCTTTCGTGCGAGGGCAGGGAGTGCATGCTGCGCATCGTAGACCCGCCCGGGCCGCCACTGAACATCCGGGAAACTCCCTCTCGGACGAAGGGAATCGGGATATCTTCGTCGCCCCGTGCCGCACGCGCCGGGCCCGTTCGCCGCGGACCGTGGCCGCCCTGTCCGCCCGCCGCGTCTGCCGGAAGGCCGGAAGATGACGACCACGCAGCCCACCCGGCATGTCGAGCCCGAGGACGGCGGTTTCAGCAATGCGCGGAACAACGAGACACGTCCGGTCCGCAACGCCGTACCCGGCGAACTCGCCGACCGTTTTCCGCTCGTCGCCGTGCTCTCCGAGGCGCGGCGTCCCGCCGAGGCCGTCGTCCTGCGCGTACGCGACCTGACGGCCCGCCACGGCCCGGCGGAAATACCCCTGGTCCTCAAGTGGTACCACCGGCTGCACGCCCCCGGCCCGGACGTCGTACACGAACTGCTGCGGCTCGGTGAGCGCCCCACC
This sequence comes from Streptomyces sp. NPDC014991, assembly GCF_043080665.1. NCBI lineage: Bacteria > Bacillati > Actinomycetota > Actinomycetes > Kitasatosporales > Streptomycetaceae > Streptomyces > Streptomyces sp. NPDC014991. The sequence goes on along the minus strand of NZ_JBIBVY010000014.1, from coordinate 132,818 downwards.
CCCCACCTGGAACGGCTCCTGGAGACCGGCGAGGCGCACGGGCACCCCTGGCACCTGTACTGGTCGCACGGCGAGGAGACCCTGGAGAAATACCACCGGGACCACCCCGAGGGGCTGCCCCCCGAGGCCGTGCGCGCCATGGTGGGCCAGCTCCGCGCCGCCGTCACCGCCCTGCACGGACAGGGCGTCGTCCACCGGGACATCACCCCCGACAACATCATGGTGCAGGCCCGCCGCGGTGACACCGCCGACCTCGTCCTCGTCGACCTCGGCGCCGCCGTGTACCGGCCCGACGAGGCGCTGGAGCCCCGCACCGACTGGCGCGGCAAACCCCTCTACCTCGCACCGGAGGCCGGACTGCTCCGGCAGACCGTCTCCGAGGCCGGCGACTGGTGGTCGCTCGGCATGGTCGTCGCCCAACTGGCCCTCGGCAGACACCCCATCGAGTTCCGCCGGGACGAGGACGTGCTCGCGGAGATCGCCACACACGATCCCGACGTCACCGGCATCACGCACCGCAGGACCCGCCTGCTCTGCGAGGGCCTGCTGACCCGGGCCCCCGAACACCGCTGGCAGGCCCGGCAGGTGGGGGACTGGCTGGACGGCAGGGACCCCGACATCGCCCCGCGCACCGACGGGCGGGTCTTCCCCGACGACCCCACCCGCCCCGTCCTCGCGCCCTTCCCGTTCATGGGCGAGGAGTTCACCGGGACCGACCGGCTCGCCGTCCACCTGGACCGCAACCACAGCCGCGCCGCCGGCATGCTCGCCGACGACGCCGACCGAGCCCGGCTCGTCGAGTGGCTGGGGCAGTTCGAGACCGTCGGCGACCGCAGTCCCGAGGAACTGCGCCGGCTCGCCGAGCTGCGGACCGAACTGGCCCGGCCCCCGTCCACCGACGTCGTCGTACGACTCCTGAACTGGCTCGGCCCCGGCCTGGACGTCTCCTGGCACGGAACGCCCCTGGACGTGCGGAACATGCGCCTGCTGTGCCAGGCGGCCCGGGACGGCGACGGCGAGGCGGTCGCCCTGGTCCGGCACCTGGCGGACCACCCCGAGATCCTGACCCGGCTCGCGCAACGGCCCGGCGGACACGGCCTGGACGAGACGGTCCACGCGTGGCGCGTCCTGCGCGCCCGGTGGGAGACCACCGTCCGGGAACTCGGACGCGGACGACGGGACCGGGCGGCCCTGAAGCACACCGTCGCCGTCGACGCCTGGCTGCTCCAGCTGGCCCGCGAACCCGAACGCACCCGGAACCGGCTCACCGACATGCTGCTGCGCGTACGCGCGCAGTTCCCGGAACGGGTGCCCTGGTTCGACGCGCTGCTCTCCGCCCAGGACGACGACCTGCGCCTCGTCGCCGCCCACCGGCTCAGCCACCGTGCCCGGCGGGAGTCGGAAACACTCGGCGCCCGGCGTGCCGAGGAGGAGCAGGAACGCCTGCTCGCGGCCGACCAGGACCACCTCCTCACCGTGCTGCGGCGGTTGGACCGGTTGCCCACACTGGGCTGGGCGCTGCTCGGCGCCACCGTCGTCACCGCGCCCTGGAGCTTCGTCATCGGTCTCGCGGACGTGCTGGGCCGCGCCTCGCAGGCATCGGTCGTCACGGCCTGGCTGGAGGCGCTGCCCGCCGCCGCGTTCGTCCTCGTGGTGGAACTGTGGACCGCCGTGTACATCGGCCCGCCCTTCTACCATCCCGGCAGATCGCTGGCGGGCCTGCTGATCCGCAGCGCCGACCGCCCCGCCCGGCTGGCCCGCACCCGGGCCGGCCTCTGGACCGGGGCGGCACTGCTCGTCCTCGCCGGCCTGCTGGGCATGTACGCGGTCACCACCGCCCCGTGGGTGTGGCCGCTGGCCTCGGCCGCCGCCGTCGCGGTGTGGAGCGTCCGCCGCGGCTGGGACCGACGACGCCTGCGGCGCGACCACCGGGCCCGCCGAGACGCCCGCCGCCATGGCCGCGCGGGGCGACCGAGGCCGTATGAGCCCCGCGGATGGTGGCCGGCTCTGCGTGGTGGCTGGGGCGGGCGGCGTCCGTGGCGTGCGTGGTGGGAGGCCCGTCGACGGGGCCGGGCCGCGCGGTCCCGGCGGCAGGCGCCCAGGGCGTGGTGGGTGGCTCCGCGTGGTGGCTGGGGCCGGCGGCGCCCGTGGCGTGCGTGCCGGGCGTGGTGGGCGGCCCGTCGGCGGACCGGGACGACGACCGACACGACAGGAGATCAGGCATGAGTTCCGGTTTCGCCATCCCCACGATCCAGACGGTGGCACCCGCCGTGCAGTTCGCACCACCCCCGCCGCCCCTCGACCCGCAGGCGCTGCCGCACACCGGGCTGCTGCACCTGCACGACACGGCCGGTCAGGCCTCCGCCCACCTCGCCGACGCGGCCGGGCACGCGGCCCACCAGGCAGCCGACGCGGCGCTCCAGGTGCTCGGCTCGCTCAGCGGCGTCCTGCTCGTCGGCCGGGCCGCCCTGCTCGGCACCCGCGTCCTCGCCGCGGCGGCGGTGCGGGCCGCGGAGGAACAGCGGTGCCTGGAGCGGCAGCAGCGGCTGGCCGCCGACGCCGCGGCGCAGTGGGAGGCCGCCGCGTTCGCCGCCGTCCGGCTCAACGCCCGCCGCGGCGCCCTGCTGGCCCGGGTGGCACGGGCCGCGGCCCACGGCGGACCGCCGGGACCCCCGCCCCGCCCCGACGTGCCCCCGCCGCTCGCCCCCGTCGGGGAACGGCTGGGCGACCTGCGGCAGCGGACGGCCCACGCCGAGGAGGCGCTGCGCCGCGCGGAGGCCCGGCAGGCCGCGTGGGAGCAGCAGCGGCTCACCGCCGAACTGCGGCTGGACGACGAGCAGGAAGACGACTGGCGGCGCGGCCTGCGCGAGAGCCGGCAACGGACGCTCCAGCGGTTCTCCGCCGAGCGCACCGCCGAAACCGAGGCACGGCAGATGCCCCGGCAGACCACCGACCGCCGCACCCCCGCCGCGCTCGACCCGGACGAGGTCCGCCGCACCGGGGCGGACATCCTCGGCACCCTGGACCCGTACGCCGCCGTCGAGACCGCCGAACTCGCCGCCGACGCCGTCCGGCACGCCGTGCGCCGCGCCGCCGACGACCCCCGCCGGGCACGCATCCACCTCACCGAGGCACGCAAGTTCGTCCGGGACGCCAACAAGCGGGCGCGGGAGACCCGGGAGGCGCAGGAACGCGCCGCGCTGCACCACGACTTCCTCGTGTACGAGACTCCGGAGGGCGCCGAGGACCTCGCCCCCGCGCCGGACGCCGTGACGCTGCTGCGCCGGACCCTGGACAACGGCGACCCGCTGACCCCGGACGAACGCGCGCTGGTCGAACGCCGGGTCGAGGAACGTCTGCACGCCCTGGAAGCCGTCTACGTCCGCCAGCAGTGCGCGGATGCCGTCGCCGAGCTGGCCAGGACGTTCGGCGGCCGGGCCGGGGCCGGACGGCCCGACGGGCAGGAGATCCGCCTCGACTGGACCCCCGAGGGCTGGGAGCCCGGCCACTGGCTCCGGGCGACCCTGGTCGACGGCGCCCTCCGGGTGGCGACCATGTACCGGGGCACACCGGGGGAGCGGACCTGCGAAGAGCGCGCCGTGGACGACCTGCGCTGCGCCGAGACACGGGAGCGGCTCACCCGGTTCGAGGAGATCGCCGGCGGGCTGGGCCTGGACCTCGCGTTCACGGCGGAACACACCGAGGGGGCCCTGCCGGGGGTACTGGGGGAGGACGCCTGGGTGCTCGACGGACTGCTGGACGAGGCCGTGACCCGGCCGGCCGACGTGCGGCGGGACGTACCCGGGGAGGCCCCCCGGCACCGGACCGTCGACGGCGACCGACGCCGTTGAGACGCGGAACACCGTGGACCCCACCGGACGTCGAAGAGGACACCCGGCACCGCAGGAGAGCCGGGCACCACCGGGAGAGCCGGGCAGCACCGAGTACACCGCCCCACCCATGGCCGGCGCGCGGCCCCGAACAGCGCGCATCGGGAGGAACGATGGACCTGTCCAAGGACGACCGGCTCCCGCTCTTCGTGGAGGAGCTGATCGGAACGCTCGGTGTGCACGCGCAGTACGTCCTGCACGGCAACACCCGTGACCTGCACCTGGTGCACCGGCGCGGCCGGGACCGGTTCCACCCGCTGCTCGACGTGCTGTGGAACCCGCTGCGGGAACACGGCTACGAGGCGATGGTGCTCTGCGACCAGGTGAGCGGCTTCCGGGTGGTGGCCGGCGAGGGCGAGGCCCGGGCGGCCGTCGAGGAACTCCTGCGAGGGGCCCTGGACTTCCCCGGCCAGACCGCGCCGCAGCGGCAGGCGGTTCTGGAGCAGCTGCGGAACATCACCAACGGCTGGGCCCAGCAGCGGGACGAGACGGTGCGCGACGGCCGCCGGCAACGGCCGCTGCGTGTCGCCCTGGTGATCGACCACGCCTCGCGCCTCCTCACGGACCCGTCCCGAGTGACCCCCGACGAGAGGGACTTCTTCCTCGCCTGTCTCAAACTGGCTCATGAGGCGCAGCCGTTGCCGCCTCGGGACGGCGCCACCCTGGTACCGCGCCGGCCGGGCCTGTTCAACCCGGTGATCTGGCTCGCCGAAGGGGAGCGGGACGTACCCGCCTGGCTCATCTCCGGCAGCGAGCGGATCCGCGCGGTGGCCGTGCCGGCGCCGGACGCGGACGAACGCACCACGATGGCCGGGCTCCTCCACGAGCGTTACGAGCGGTACGCCGGACACGGCACCCGCGACGGATCCGCCGCGCCCCCCGGCGGCGACGGCGAGGAGACGGCGCGGGCGGTCGGCGCCTTCGCCCGGGCGGCCTCCGGCCTCAGCCTGCGGGCCATGGAGGAGAGCGTGAAGCTCGCCCGCTCCCGCGGTCTGCCGTTCGCGGCCATGCCCGACGCCGTACGGATCTACCGGCTCGGCGTCGAGAAGAACCCCTGGAGCCGCGACGAGATCCGGCAGCGCATCCTGCGCGGGGAGGACCGGAACCCCGGCAACGAACGGTCCATCCACAACCGGGTGCTCGGCCAGGAGGCGGCCGTGGCCATGACCCTGGACATCCTCAAGCGTGCCGCGCTCGGGCTGTCCGGGGCGCAGGCGACCAGCCCCGGACACCGGCCCCGCGGTGTGCTGTTCTTCGCCGGCCCGACCGGGACGGGCAAGACGGAACTGGCGAAGGCCGTGGCCTCCGTCCTCTTCGACAGCGACCAGGCCTATCTCCGCTTCGACATGAGCGAGTTCTCGGCCGCGCACTCCGCGGACCGGCTCGTCGGCGCGCCCCCGGGCTACGTCGGTTACGAGGCGGGCGGCGAACTGACTTCCGCCGTGCGGGCGAACCCCTTCCGCGTCATCCTCTTCGACGAGATCGAGAAGGCCGACAAGGGCATCCTCGACAAGTTCCTCCAGGTGCTGGAGGACGGCAGGCTCACGGACGGACAGGGCGTCACCACCTACTTCAGCGAGTGCGTGCTCATCTTCACCTCCAACCTCGGTGTGCAGCGCACGGACCCCGCTACCGAGGAACGGGAGTGGATCGTCCAGCCGGGCACGCCCTACGAGGAGTTGGCGGCCACCGTCAAGGACAACGTCAAGAAGCACTTCGAGCGGGTGATCGGACGGCCTGAGCTGATGAACCGGATCGGGGGCAACGTGGTCGTCTTCGACTTCATCGCCGAGGAGGTCGCCGAGAAGATCTTCGACCTCCAGGTCCGCAACATCCAGCGCCAGTTGGCCCAGGGCAACCAGCTCGTCCTGCGGATCGAGGACCACGCCCGCGCGGAACTCCTCAAGCACTGCACCCGGGACAGCTGGAACGGCGGCCGCGGCATCGGCATGGTTCTGGAGACGCACCTGGTCAACCCGCTGGCCCGCGAGCTGTTCGCCGCGTCCGAACTGGGGCCGGGCACCACGGTCGTGGTGACGGACGTGCGGGTGGCCGACAGCGGGCGGGTGGACACGACGGTCGTCCTGAAGAAGGGAGAAGGCGTTGACGGACGTACGCGACTGGGATGACGACGACGAGTGGCAGCCCGTCACCGACACCCGGCCCGGCGCCCCGCCCCCTCCGCCCCCACCACCCGTCGGGGCGCGGTGCGCGGGGTGCGGCGCGGTCGTCCCCGCCGGTACGCCCTGCCCCCGCTGTCTGTCCGGGGTCGGCGGGGCGCGGCGGCCACAGCGGTTGCCCGGCGGTGTGCTGCGGCTGGCCTTCCGCGCCGGTGGGCGGCATCTGGACGTGCCGCGCGGCGTGGAACTCCGGCTGGGGCGCAGCAGCGAGTGGGCCCCCGAAGCGGCGGAGATCCTGGCCGGTGAGGACACGGTCTCGGAGCGGCACGCGACCGTCGTGCACACCGCGGACGGAGCGGCCTGGGTGACCGAGGTCCCACAGGGCGCCACCAACGGCATCCGCGTCAACGACCGCGTCCTGGTGCCGGGGAACGCGGTCCGCCTGCGCAACGACGACCGGGTCGAACTCGGCCCGCGGGTCCACTTCGTCGTCCACGGCATCGAGGAGGAACCCACCGGGCCGGCGGCCTGAGCATGGTCGGACCGCCCATCGGCGTACGGCTGCTCAGCCCCGTCCGCTGCCCAGCGCGGCGGCCGCCGCCTTCGCCGCCTTGATGGCCCCCTTGTTGATCTCGTCCGTGGCGGGGGCCTTCTTCGTCTCGAAGTCGCTGCCGTTGTAGGTGACGACGACGAGCGCGTTGGCGACCCGGGCCAGCACCACGCCCTCGCGGGTCTGCTGCTTGTCCTCGGTGGTGAGGTTCACCACCGAGTAGGCGCTGTCCCCGAGTCCGGGGACGGCCCCGCCGCCGCTCTTCTCGCGGGTCCGCTGCTCGTACTCCTCGCGCGCCTCCCGGTCCGACCCGGTGATCTCGAAGGACACGTCGAGCCAGCGGTAGTCGTAGCCCTTGAGCGCGTTCCAGGAGCAGGTGCGGCGCAGCTCGGTGTCGGTCGACGGGATCTCCTTGCCGGCCGTCTTCGCCCCCGGCACCAGGGACTTGACGGTCGCCACGGGAACGGCGGCGCAGGGGGCGGGTGCGGCGGTGTACGTCTTCGGCGCGGCCGTGGCCGAGGGCGCCGCGGAGGAGGAGCCGGCGGGCACCTTCTGGGCCGTCGTCTGGTGCCCGGCGGCGGGCGGCGCGGCCGGTCCGGACGTCAGCGCCCAGCCGGCGCAGGCGAGTACCGCGACCGGCGACAGACGCGCGGTGAGGGCGAGCGGCAGAGGAAGGGAACGCACGGCGCACTTCTCGTGGGGGAGGGGGTGCGGAGGGGTCCGCAGGGTGGACGGGGGACGACAGTGTCACATGACTGTCTGTGGCGCGGAAGTGCCGACGCACTGCGTACCCGCCCGGTCACGGCAGCCCACCCACGGTGTCCCGCTAAGTCCGTTTTTTCTGGCGCTCGCTCGCCTGCCGTGGTCCGTGGGACCCGGGCCTACGGCACTCTCGCCGTCCACCGCGGTGACGTGAACTTGGTGCGGGCCAGCTCCTCGGCGCGTGCCAGTTCCTCGGCGGTGACCTTGCCCCGTGCGAGGCCGTAGCGCGCGCGGAAGGAGTCGATCATCCGGTCGATGACCGCCTCGCGCGGCAGCCCCGTCTGACGCCGCAGCGGATCGACTCTCTTCCGGGCGCTCCTCGTGCCCTTGTCGGACAGCTTCTCCCGCCCGATCCGCAGGACCTCCACCATCTTGTCCGCGTCGATGTCGTACGACATGGTCACGTGGTGCAGCACGGCCCCCGGCCCGCCGCCGGGGCCGACGATCCGCTTCTGCGCCGCGCCCGCGATCTTGCCCTGGTCGGTCGCGATGTCGTTCAGCGGCTGGTACCAGGCACGGATGCCCATGTCGCCGAGGGCGCCCAGCACCCAGTCGTCCAGATAGGCGTAGCTGTCCTGGAAGGACAGGCCCTGGACGAGGGACTCGGGCACCGACAGGGAGTAGGTGATCGTGTTGCCGGGCTCCACGAACATCGCGCCGCCGCCGGAGATCCGCCGCACGACCTCGATGCCGTGCCGGACGGCGCCCTCCGCGTCCACCTCGTTGCGCAGCGACTGGAAACTGCCGATGATCACCGCCGGGGCGCCCCACTCCCACACGCGCAGCGTCGGTGGGCGCCGGCCCGCGGCCACTTCCGCGGTCAGCACCTCGTCCAGGGCCATGTGCAGGGCCGGCGGCTGCGGGCTCTCGTGGATCAGCTGCCAGTCGTAGTCCGTCCAGTCCGTGGCATGCGCGAGCGCCCGGCGCACCGCGATCGCCACGCCCTCCGCCGACAGGCCGTACATCACCGTCCCGGCGGGCAGGGCCGCCTCGATCCGCGCGGCCAGCCCCGCCGCGTCGGTGTCCGCCGGCGCGCCCTCCAGCGCGCGGTTCACCGCGTCCAGCGCCTCGTCCGGCTCCAGGAAGAAGTCCCCGGCCACACGCACGTCCCGCAGCACGCCGTCCGCCGCTTCCACGTCCACGACGACGAGCTTGCCGCCGGGCACCTTGTACTCACCGTGCACTTGCCAGGGCCTCCGTTCCTTCCGCGTGGGATCAACGCCCGGGCGGGCCGGGGTGTTCCCCGGCGGCGGCGTGGTCCGTAGCATGCCGGGCGGAGCCGTAGAGGATCAGCCGCGCCCGGCGCCGGCGGCCGTGCCGCACCCGAGCGAAGGAGCCCGCCCGTGTTCACCACCCGGCCCACCCTCCACGGCACGTTCGGCATGGTGTCCTCCACCCACTGGCTGGCCTCCCAGTCGGCGATGGCGGTTCTGGAGGGCGGCGGCAACGCCTTCGACGCGGCCGTGGCCGGCGCGTTCGTGCTGCACGTCGTGGAGCCGCACCTCAACGGGCCGGCCGGCGAGGTGCCGGTCCTGTTCGCCCCGGCGGGCGGCGCGGTGCGGGTGCTGTGCGGACAGGGCGTGGCCCCCGCGGGCGCCTCGGTCGCCCACTACCGGAGCCTCGGGCTGGACCTCGTACCGGGTACCGGACCACTCGCCGCCGCCGTGCCCGGTGCCTTCGACGCCTGGCTGCTGCTCCTGCGCGACCACGGCACCAGGTCCCTCGAGGACGTGCTCGAGTACGCCATCGGGTACGCCGAACACGGGCACGCACCCGTGGAGAACGTCGGCGCGACCGTCGAGAGCGTACGGCGGCTGTTCGAGACCGAGTGGACGTCGTCGGCGGAGGTCTATCTGCCGGGCGGGCGAGCGCCCCGCCCCGGCACGCTGTTGCGCAACCCCGCGCTCGCCGCCACCTGGAAGCGGCTGCTGGCCGAGACCGCCCGCGCGGGCGGCCGGGAGGCCCGTATCGACGCCGCACGCGAGGTGTGGCGTTCGGGCTTCGTCGCCGAGGCCCTGGTACGGCAGTCCGGGCGGCCCACGCTGGACACCAGCGGCGAGCGCCACACCGGCACCCTCACCGAGGCCGACCTCGCCGGCTGGTCGGCGGCCTACGAGGCACCGGTGACGTACGACTGGAACGGCTGGACCGTGTGCAAGGCCGGCCCCTGGAGCCAGGGCCCCGTCCTGCTCCAGCAACTGGCGCTGCTCCCGCCCGAACTGCCCGCCTACGGCTCCGCCGACTACGTCCACCTGCTGGTCGAGGGCTGCAAGCTCGCCATGGCCGACCGCGAGGCCTGGTACGGGGACGCCGCCGAGGTGCCCGTCCCCGAGCTGCTGTCCGAGGGATACAACGCGGCCCGGCGCGCACTCGTCGGCGAGAGGGCCTCCTACGAGCTGCGGCCCGGCAGCCCCGGCGGACGCACCCCACGGCTGCCCGCCCTCGCTCCGGCAGGCGCGGGCCGGGGCGCAGGCGCACACCTACCCGCGCGCGTGCCGGGCGCCGCCGGGCCCGGTCTCGGCGCGATGGGCGCCGGTGAGCCGACGGTCGCGCGCTTCTCCGACGAGCCGCGGGTGTCCGGCGCGACCCGGCTGTCCGGCGGATCCCAGGTGTCCGGTGAGCCGCAGGTCGGCGCGGACGGCGTGGCCCGCGGCGACACCTGTCACATCGACGTCGTCGACCGCTGGGGCAACATGATCGCGGCCACGCCCAGCGGTGGCTGGCTCCAGTCCAACCCGGTCGTCCCCGAGCTGGGCTTCCCGCTCGGCACCCGCCTCCAGATGGCCTGGCTGGAGGAGGGCCTGCCCAACTCGCTCACCCCCGGCCGCCGTCCCCGCACCACCCTCACCCCGTCGCTCGCGCTGCGCGACGGCGTGCCGGTCCTGGCGTTCGGCACGCCCGGCGGCGACCAGCAGGACCAGTGGCAGCTGCACTTCCTCCTCGCCGCCGCGCTGCGCGCCCCCGTCCGCGGCGGCCTCGACCTGCAGGGCGCCATCGACGCCCCGAACTGGCACAACGACAGTTTTCCCAGCTCCTTCCACCCGCGCGGCCGACGCCCCGGCAGCGTGACCGTCGAGTCCCGCACCGACCCCGGGGTGATCGAGGAGCTGCGGCGGCGCGGCCACGACGTCACCGTCGGCCCCGCCTGGTCGGAGGGGCGGCTGTGCGCGGTGGCCCGGGACCCGGGGACCGGCATCCTGTCGGCGGCGGCGAACCCGCGCGGCATGCAGGGTTACGCCGTCGGCCGCTGACGCGGGACGGGGGCTCCCGCACGCTCCGTCCGTCGTCCTTCATCCCGATTCCACCCGGAGCACACCCGTGGGGCGGGGACTGTCAGTGGGACGTGCTCTCATGGAGGCATGATCGAAGAGACGGAAACCATCGAAGAGTTTCTCGCCCGCTGCTCGGCCGACGTGGAGGAGGCGGTCCGCAAGGCGGCCGCGGCCGAGATCATGCCCCGTTTCCGCCGCCTCGCCGAGCACGAGGTGGACCGCAAGAGCGGCCCGCACGACCTGGTGACGGACGCCGACCGTCTCGCCGAGCTGCGGCTCACCGACGACCTCGGTGCCCTGCTGCCCGGCTCGGTGGTGGTCGGCGAGGAGGCGGTGCACGCCGACCCCGCGGTGTACGAGGCGCTCCGCGGCGACGCGCCGGTCTGGATCGTCGACCCGGTCGACGGCACCCGCCAGTTCGTGCACGGCGACGACGGCTTCTGCACGCTGGTCGCCCTCGCCCACCGCGGCACCGTGATCGCCTCCTGGACGTACGCGGCGGCGCGCGACCAGCTCGCCACCGCCGTCCGCGGCCGGGGCGCCTTCCTCGACGGCGAGCGGCTGTTCGCGGGGCCGTCCGCCCCCGGCCGGGACCTCGCCGTCGCCGTCTCCCACCCGGACTTCACCACCGAGGAGCAGAAGCGGGCCCTGAAGGCCCTGTGGACCGACGGCCTCGCACCCCGCCCGTGCGGATCCGCGGGCCTCGAGTACCTCGCGGTCGCCCGGGGCGAGCTGGACGCCGTCGTGTTCGACTGGGAGGCTGCCTGGGACCACGCGGCGGGCCTGCTCCTGGTCGAGGAGGCGGGTGGCACGCACGTCACGCCGACCGGCGAGCCGTTCCGTGTCACCGGCGGGAACGTCCTGCCGTTCACCGCCGCCCGTGACGCCGCCACCGCCCGCCGGCTGGCCGGCCTGCTGGGCGCGGCGTCCTGAGGTCCGGGGCCACCCGGCCCGGGGGAGGGCGGGCTCCCGGCATATCCTGCTCGCGAATGGCCGTCGGCTGACGAAGGGGTCCGAAGGTGCCGTCGATGCTCGATGCGGTCGTGGTGGGTGCGGGACCGAACGGACTGACCGCAGCCGTGGAGCTGGCCCGCCGGGGCTTCTCCGTGGCCCTGTTCGAGGCGCGGCCCACCGTGGGCGGCGGCGCCCGCACCGAGGAGCTGACGCTGCCCGGCTTCCGGCACGACCCGTGCTCGGCCGCTCACCCCCTCGGCATCAACTCCCCGGCGTTCCGTGCCCTGCCGCTCGACCGGTACGGCCTGGAGTGGCTGCACGCCCCGCTGCCCATGGCCCACCCGTTCCTGGACGGTACGGCGTCCGTGCTGTCCAGGTCGGTGGCCGAGACCGCCGCCTCCTTCGGACCGCGCGACGCGGGCCCGTACCGCAGACTGGTCGAGCCGCTCCTCGCGCACTGGGACACGCTCGTACGGGACTTCATGTCCCTGCCGCTGACCGCGCTGCCGCGCGACCCCGTCACCCTGGCCCGCTTCGGTCTGGTCGGGCTGCCGCCGTCCACCTGGCTGATGCGCCGCTTCCGGGACGAACGGGTCAAGGCCCTCTTCGCCGGCCTGGTCGCCCATGTGATGGCGCCGCTCAACGGCCTGGCCACCAGCGCCATCGGGCTGGTGTTCGCCCTCGCCGCCCACGCCCGCGGCTGGCCGGTGCCGCGCGGCGGTTCCCAGGCCGTCTCCGACGCCCTCGCCGCCTATCTGACGGACCTCGGCGGCGAGGTGCACACCGACTACGAGGTCAAGCGCCTGGACGACCTGCCGCCGGCGCGCGCCTACGTCTTCGACACCTCGCCCACCGCGCTCGCCCGCATCGCCGGCTTCGGCGACCACTACGCGAACTACCGCTACGGCCCCGGCGTCTTCAAGATCGACTACGCGCTGGACGGCCCGGTGCCCTGGACCGCGTCCGAGGCCCGCGTCGCCGGCACCGTCCAGATCGGCGCCAGCCAGGCCGAGATCGGCACCGCCCTGCGCGCCGTCTCCCGCGAGGGCCGGGCTCCCGGCCGACCCTTCATGATCACCGTGCAGCCCAGCGTCGTCGACCCCACCCGCGCCCCCGAGGGCAAGCACGTCTTCTGGGCCTACGGCCATGTGCCGAACGGCTGGTCCGGTGACCTCACCGACGCCCTGGAACGCCAGTTGGAGCGCTTCGCCCCCGGCTTCCGTGACCGCGTGCTCGCCCGCGCCGTCGCCGGCCCCGCCGAGATGGCCGCCCACAACGCCAACTACGTCGGCGGCGACATCGCCTGCGGCGCGGCCTCCGGACTCCAGCTGCTGCTGCGCCCCCGGCTGTCCCTGTTCCCGTACCACACCCCCCATCCGGCCGTCTTCATCTGCTCCTCGGCCACCCCGCCGGGGCCCGGCGTCCACGGCATGTCGGGTCACAACGCCGCCAAGGCCGTCTGGCGCAGGCTGAGGCAGACATGACCGTACTCACCCTCGTCCAGGGCGACATCACCCGGCAGCGCGCCGACGCCCTCGTCAACGCCGCGAACTCCTCCCTCCTCGGCGGCGGGGGCGTGGACGGCGCCATCCACCGCCGCGGCGGCCCCGCGATCCTGGCGGAGTGCCGCGCGCTGCGGGCCTCCCGGTACGGCGGGGGCCTGCCCACGGGTCAGGCCGTCGCCACCACGGCGGGCGAACTCGACGCCCGCTGGGTGATCCACACCGTCGGCCCGGTGTACCGGGCCTCGGACGAGGGTCCCGCGCTGCTTGCCTCCTGCTACCGGGAGTCCCTCCGGGTGGCCGACGAGCTGGGTGCCCGCACGGTCGCGTTCCCGGCGATCTCCACGGGCGTGTACGGGTGGCCGATGGACGACGCGGCGCGCATCGCGACCGAGACCGTGCGGAACACGCCGACCGGCGTGGCAGAAGTGAGGTTCGTCCTGTTCGACGACCGGGCGTACGAGGCGTTCGCCCGGCGACTGCCCGGATAGCCCGCCGCTCGTCGCTCCGCCCATCCCTCGGCCCAGTATTCTGAACGTGTTCAAATTATGGGCGACGGGATGGATGGCGACCCAGGTGAAGCGAACGGTGTTCCTCGCGGCCGTACTGGTGGGCGCGTGTGCCGCTTGCGCCGATGCGGGCGGCCGGACGGCCTCGATGCGCGAGTCGGAGGCGCTGGGCGGCTGGACGAACGCGGCCGGAGCACGCCTCACCCTCGGGGCCGACCGGCGCATGGCGGGGACCGCGCTGCACAACGCCATGCTGGGAGGCACCTCCTGCCCCGACGCCGTCACGGGGCACTGGGCCTTCTTCGGCCCTCTGGGCGACGCGAACACCGTGTACGCCGACGACTCCTTCACCAGCGGTGACATCATCGACCTCGACATCAGATCCTCGGAAGGGGCATGCCTGATGTCGGCTCAGGTGCACCGGGACGCGCGTGGTTTCAGCCTGTGTCTGGTCGAGGACCCCGATTCCGGATGCTCGGCCCGGGAACTGCTCCGGCCCGCCCCGCACGCCGACGCGGCTCATGGTTCCCGAACCGTGACGCGTGCGGCGCGGAAGAGCGGGAACAACGCACGGCGCGCGAGTATGCCCCCTGGCGCGAAGAAATAACTCATGTTCTGTGTGCTTGTAGGACTGAAGTAAGGGCATGCGGTGGCCAGGAGGTTGATAACAATGGTTCCCCTGCTTCTGGTTCTTCTTCTGGCTCTGATCCTCTTCGGCGCGGGTTTCGCACTGAAGGCGCTGTGGTGGATCGCGGTGATCGTCCTGATCGTGTGGCTCCTGGGCTTCGTGGTCCGGTCCGCGGACAGCGGCGGCCGTAAGGGTCGCTGGTACCGCTGGTAGACACGGGCGTCGCGGCATCAGGCGCACGCCACCCGCAGACGCGTAGGGCCCGGCCGGTGACGGCCGGGCCCTACGCGTCTGCGGTCGCGGCGACGGCAGGCAACTGCTCCGCGCCGACGGCGCGGTGAAGTGCTGTGGTGACCGGAACCAGGATCACCCCCCGACGCGTGCCACGTTCGGACACCGGACCGCAAGCCCTCCTGAGTCCCCGGCGCGGCAGGCCCCGCCACGCCGGCCGAGCCTCTTCCCGTACGTGGTGCGGTGGCGCGGGCGCGTGACGGCCGCTCACCCGGACGGCGCCGTCCCAGGTGCGTCCGGAGGCCGTGCGGCCGACGCTCGAAGTGCCCGCGTGCTCCCCGCGAGCGCGCGGGCACCGGAGGAACGGGGAGGCGGAAAGGACACACTCATGAGCCAGGCAGCGCAGCCCACCGGACCGGGTCCCACGGGCGGCTCGCGGCCGCCACGGCAGCCCGGGACCGGGGACGGCTGGGTGACCGGCGGCGTCACGTTCGCGGGAGTCCTCATGGTGTGCAGCGGCATCCTCGCCCTCCTCCAGGGGATCGCCGCGGTCGCCGGGGACCACGTCTACGTCCGCATCGGCAGCTATGTCTACAAGATGACGCTCAGCGGCTGGGGCACGATCCACATCATCCTCGGCGCCCTCGTCCTCGGCACCGGCATCGGCCTGCTCAAGGACATGACCTGGGCCCGCCTCACCGGCCTGTTCCTGGCCGCGCTCAGCCTCGTCGCCCAGTTCCTGTTCCTGCCGTACGCGCCCGTCTGGTCGGTGACCGTGATGGCGCTCGACGTCTTCGTGATCTGGGCGCTGGCGTCCCGGCAGGAAGCGGCCGCCGCCTGACCCGGGCCCCCTGGGCGGCGGTTCAGGCGGGCCGCGTGGCATCATCGGCCCCGGCCAGGACCACGCCGTACGAGGAGCACGATGAACCCCGCCGTCACCGCCCCGTCCGAGGGCGGTGCCCCCTGCCCGCACGGCACCGGGAGCCCGGGGCAGGGCACCGGCGCCTCCCTGCTGGACGACTTCTCCCTGGAGATGACCGGCAAGGACACGCCCGCGCTGGAGGAGGCGCGCGACGGCATTCCGCCAGGCACCCGTATCAACATCACTTTCCTCGCCGGTGAGGACACCGCCACCCGGCTGGCCGCCGCCCGCGCGGCAGGACGGCTCGGGTTCGTGCCCGTCCCGCACATCTCCGCGCGGCGCCTGGTGTCCCGGCCCGCCCTGGAGGAGTTCCTCGCCGGACTGGCCGCCGACGGCACCGCCGGGAACGTGTTCGTCGTCGGCGGCGACCCCGCCCGGCCCGAGGGCCCCTACGAGGACGCCCTCGCCGTCCTGCGCACCGGGGAGCTGCGGCAGCACGGCGTCCGGCACGTCGGCATCACCGGCTACCCGGAGGGCCACCCCGGGATCCCCGACCGTGTCCTGTGGAAGGCGCTCACGGAGAAGGCGGCGGCCATCGGGGCCCACCGGTTCACCGGCGACGTCATCACCCAGTTCGGCTTCGACGTCGACCCGGTCCTCACCTGGCTGGAGGACCTCCGCGCGCGCGGCGTGCACCTGCCCGTCCGCATCGGAGTCCCCGGCCCGGCCGGCGTGCGCCGGCTGCTCGGCTACGCCACCCGGTTCGGCGTCGGCGCCGGCGCCTCCGTGGCCCGCAAGTACGGCTTCTCACTGACCAACCTCATGGGCACCGCCGGCCCGGACCGCTTCCTGCGCGCACTGGCCGACCGGTACGACCCCGAGCGGCACGGCGTGGTGAAGGTGCACTTCTACACCTTCGGCGGCCTGCGCACCACCGCCGAGTGGATCACCCGGTTCCGCCAGGAGCACGCCGTCTGAGACCACTGCGCACCCGGGGGCCCGCGGCGCCGGCGGCGCCTGTCGAACCCAGCGACGAGACGGGCCCGGATGCTCGATCCCGTCGGCCGGGTCCCTGGCCAGGTCTACGTACGTGTCGGATTTCCGCCAGCGACCGGGGCGTGCGGTGGCCCATGCTGGACACATGCAGACAGGGATGCACCTCGACCGGGAACAGTGCGTACAGGCCGTGCGGTCGAAGGATGCGCGGTTCGACGGCTGGTTCTACACCGCCGTCCTGACCACCCGGATCTACTGCCGGCCCAGCTGCCCGGCCGTGCCGCCCAAGCCGGAGAACATGACCTTCCATCCGAGCGCCGCGGCCTGCCAGCAGGCCGGGTTCCGGGCCTGCAAACGCTGCCGCCCGGACACCAGCCCCGGCTCCCCGGAGTGGAACCTGCGTGCCGACCTGGTGGCCCGCGCCATGCGACTGATCGCCGACGGCGTCGTGGACCGCGAAGGCGTGCCCGGACTCGCCGCCCGGCTCGGCTACAGCACCCGGCAGGTGGAGCGGCAGCTGCTCGCCGAGCTGGGCGCCGGCCCCCTCGCCCTCGCCCGGGCCCAGCGCGCCCAGACCGCGCGGCTGCTCGTCGAGACCACCCCGCTGCCCATGACGGAGATCGCCTTCGCGGCCGGCTTCTCCTCCGTGCGCGCCTTCAACGACACCGTCCGCGAGGTCTTCGCCCTGTCCCCGAGCGAGCTGCGGGCCCGGGCGCCCCGCAGCGGCGCGGCCACCCCCGGCGTGCTCACCCTGCGACTGCCGTTCCGCGCCCCCCTCAACCCGTCCAACCTCTTCGGCCACCTGGCCGCCACCGCCGTACCCGGCGTCGAGGAGTGGCGGGACGGCGCCTACCGGCGCACGCTCCGCCTGCCGTACGGGCACGGCATCGTCGCCCTCGCCCCGCGGCCCGACCACATCGCCTGCCGCCTCACCCTCAGCGACCTGCGTGATCTGACCGTGGCCATCAGCCGCTGCCGCCGCATGCTCGACCTGGACGCCGACCCGGTCGCCGTCGACGACCGGCTGCGCGCCGACCCGCTGCTCGCACCCCTGGTCGACCGGGGTCCCGGCCGCCGGGTGCCGCGCACGGTCGACGAGGACGAGTTCGCCGTCCGCGCCGTGCTCGGGCAGCAGGTGTCCACCGCAGCCGCCCGCACCCACGCGGCCCGCCTGGTCACCGCGCACGGCAAACCCCTGGACGACCCCGAGGGCGGGCTCACCCACCTCTTCCCGACCCCGGAGGCACTGGCCGCCGTCGACCCCGAGACCCTGGCGATGCCCCGCACCCGGCGCACCACCTTCACCACCCTCGTCCGCCAACTCGCGGACGGTACCCTTCACTTGGGAGTGGAGACCGACTGGGCCGAGGCACGTGCCCGGCTCCTCGCGCTGCCCGGCTTCGGCCCGTGGACGGCGGACATCATCGCCATGCGCGCCCTCGGCGACCCCGACGCCTTCCTCCCCACCGACCTCGGCATCCGCCGCGCCGCGAAGGAGCTGGGCCTGCCGTCCACCCCGGCCGCGCTCACCGCCCGCGCGGCGGGCTGGCGGCCCTGGCGGGCGTACGCGGTGCAGTACCTGTGGGCGACCGACGCCCACCCGATCAACTTCCTCCCGGCCTGAAGGAATCCGATGAACCACCACACCGTGACCGACAGCCCCTACGGGCCGCTCACCCTGGTCGCCGACGCCGACGGCGCCCTGTGCGGCCTGTACATGGCCGGCCAGCGGCACCGCCCGGGCGAGGAGTCCTTCGGGCCGCGCGACGACACCCTGCCCGTCTTCGCCGAGGCCCGGGAGCAGCTGGACGCGTACTTCGCGGGCGAGTCGACCGGGTTCACCGTCCGGCTCGGGCTGCACGGGACGCCGTTCCAGCGCAGCGTCTGGCAGCAGCTGGCCCGTATCCCGTACGGCGAGACCCGTACGTACGGCGAACTCGCCGACCTCCTCGGCAATCCCCGGGCCTCCCGCGCCGTCGGCCTCGCCAACGGCCGCAACCCCGTCGGCATCATCGTCCCCTGCCACCGGGTGGTCGGTTCCGACGGCAGCCTCACCGGTTACGGCGGCGGCCTGGACCGCAAGCGCCGCCTGCTGGACTTCGAGCGGGGCAGCGCACTCTTCTGAGCGGCGCGGACACGGCGTCTCCCGTCACGGCGTCTCCTGGACGCGGGTCCCAGGAGCCGGTCCCTCAGGAGCCGGTATCCCAGGAGCCGGCCGAAGTGACCCCGCGCTCACCGCTGCCCGTGCTGCCGGCGCCGAGCAGCCGCAGGAGCCGGGGAAGGGCCGTCCCGACCGGTTCGCGGATCACCTCGTCGGCCCGCTCGTCGTACGGCGTCGGTTCGGCGTTGACGATGATCAGCCGGGCCGCGTGGTCGGCGGCGACGCCCGCGAGGCCGGCCGCGGGGTGGACCTGGAGGCTGGTGCCGACGGCGACGAAGACGTCACAGGCCTTGCTGATCGCGACCGCGTCGCCCAGCACCACCGGATCGAGGTGCTCGCCGAACATCACGGTCGCCGGCTTCAGGATGCCTCCGCAGCGCAGACAGGGCGGGTCGTCCTCGCCCGCTGCCACCCGCGCGATCGCGTCCTCCATGGGCCCGCGCGCACCGCACCGCGTGCAGAGGACACCGCGCGCGCTGCCGTGCAGCTCCAGCACCTTGCGGGCGGGCATCCCGGCCAGCTGGTGCAGCCCGTCGACGTTCTGCGTGATGACCCGCACCGGGGTGCCGGACCGCTCCAGCTCGGTGACCGCCCGGTGCGCCGCGTTCGGCTCGGCCCGCAGCGCGCTGTGCGTGCGCCGCATCCGCCACGACCGCCGCCGGATCTCCGGATCCCCCATGTAGTACTCGTACGTCACGAGCTTCTCGGCGTCCGGATCCCGGCGCCACAGGCCGTTCGGCCCGCGGTAGTCCGGGATCCCGGAGTCGGTGGAGACACCTGCCCCGCTGAACACGGCGACGAGCGGCTTGGTCATGCGACCGAGCGTAGGCGGGGCTCCCCGCCCGCCGCGAACGGATATCAGGGGACCCCCGCCGGGCGGTCACGACACGCGGTGGCCGTTCTCCAGTTCCGCCGTGCCGGAGCCGTCCGCGAGGACGTCCAGGGCGGCCAGCACCCGGCGGCCGAGCGCGCCGGGCAGATACGCGGTGAGGTCGTCGCGCGCGACCAGCTGCCACGACAGCAGCTCCTCCTCCTGGAGGCGGATCGCCTTCAGGTCGGTGTCGGTGAGCACACCGCCGTCGTACAGGTAGGCCACCAGCGGCGGCCGGCCCACGCCGCGCACCCAGTCCACCGCCAGCAGCCGGCCGAGTTCCCGGTCGAGCCCGATCTCCTCCAGAGTCTCCCGGCGCGCGCCCCGCCGCGGGGTCTCCCCGTCGTCGGACTCGATGGTCCCGCCCGGAAGCGCCCAGCCCTCGCGGTAGTTGGGCTCGACGAGCAGCACCCGGCCCTCGGCGTCCCGGAAGAGCGCGGCGGCACCGGCGATGATCCGGGGCAGGCCTGCGATGTACGTGGCGAAGTCAGGAGTCGTGGTCATCCAGGAAGGGTAACCAGCCACCTGCCGGCTATGTCCCGTCCACCGCCAGACGCAGGGTCCGCTCGGCCAGCGCACTGATCCGTACGCCGTCGAAGCCGAACACCGCGCTACGGACCGTGTCCTCCAGCGGATCCCGCCACTGCGCCCCGATGGCCTCCGCCCCGGTGTACACGCCGGCCACCGAACCGGCCGTCGCCCCGTTGGAGTCGGTGTCCAGGCCGCCGCGCACGGTCAGGGCGATGGTCCGGGTGAAGTCGCCGTCGCCGTACAGCAGCCCCGCGGTGAGGACGGCCGCGTTCGGGACGGTGTGGATCCAGCCGAGCCCGGCGGTCTCCGCGGTCACCGTGGCCAGCGTCTCCTCCCAGGGCAGCCGGGTCGCGTGCAGGGTCGCGACCCGCCGTACGGTCCGGGCGAGGCGGCTGCTCGCAGGGATCACGGCGAGCGCGCTCTCCAGCGCGTCCCGCACGGACGGGGCGGTGAAGGCCGCCGCGATCAGCGCCGCCGCGAACATCGCGCCGTACACCCCGTTGCCGGTGTGCGACAGCACCGCGTCCCGGCGGGCCAGGCCGGCGGCCCGGACGGGGTCACCGGGACAGGTCCAGCCGTACACGTCCGCGCGGATCAGCGCGCCGATCCACTCCTGGTAGGGGTTGTCGTACGTCGCCGTCAGCGGCGGCTTCAGCCCGTTCGCGAGGTTGCGGTAGGCCGCCCGCTCCGCCGTGAACGTCTGGAGGTACGGCAGCCTGAGCAGCCACAGGTCGCCGACCTGCTCGGTGCTGAATCCGAAACCGTGGGTCTCCAGCAGGTGCAGGCCCAGGATCGCGTAGTCGATGTCGTCGTCCCGGCAGCTGCCGTGGATCCGGCCGCGCACGCATCCGCGCCACTCCGGGCGCAGGACCGCGGCCTCGGCCGGGTCGGCGGGCTCGGGGAGGTAGTCGGTCAGCGGCAGGGCGGCGGCCCGGCGCAGATAGCGGTCGATGCGGTCCCGGGTCCACACCTCGCCCTGCTCCACCGGCTTGCCGAGCATGTTGCCCGCGATCCGGCCGAGCCAGCCGCCGTGGATGCGGTCGCCGAGGCCGGGTCCGGTGCGCTGGGTGCTCATGGCAGGGGTGTACCCACTTTGCCGGGTCCGGCGCGCGGCGGCTTCCCACGGTGCGGGCGGGGCATGACGGCGGCGGTGCCCTGCGGCTATGGTCACAGCGGCGCGACTGGCCCCGACTTGCGCGGGGCCCGGAGAGCAAGGGGAAGACAAGGTGGCGGACGCTGTGGGGAACGAGACCCGTCGGGTGCTCATCGCCGCGGACAAGTTCAAGGGCTCGCTGACGGCCGTGCAGGTCGCCGAGCGGGTGACGGCCGGGCTGCGCCGGGTCGTGCCGGACGTCCGGGCCGAGGCACTGCCCGTGGCCGACGGCGGCGACGGCACCGTGGACGCGGCCGTCGCGGCCGGTTTCGAACGGCGTGAGGTGCGGGTCGCCGGGCCGCTCGGCCAGGAGGTGACGGCCGCGTTCGCGCTGCGCGACGGCACCGCGGTCGTGGAGATGGCCGAGGCGAGCGGGCTCCAGCGGCTCCCGGCCGGTGTGTTCGCACCGCTGACCGCCTCGACGTACGGCTCCGGGGAGCTGCTGCGGGCCGCGCTGGACGCGGGCGCGCGGACGATCGTGTTCGGCGTCGGCGGCAGCGCCACGACGGACGGCGGCGCGGGGATGCTCTCCGCGCTGGGCGCCCGGTTCCTGACCGGGGCGGGGGAACCGGTGTCGCCGGGCGGCGGCGGCCTGGCCGGCCTGGCCCGCGCCGACCTGTCCGGTCTCGACCCCCGGCTGGCCTCGGTCGAACTGGTGCTGGCCAGCGATGTCGACAATCCGCTGACCGGGCCGCAGGGCGCACCGGCGGTGTACGGCCCGCAGAAGGGGGCCACGCCCGACGACGTGGCGGCACTGGACGCGGCCCTCGCCCGCTTCGCCGGGGTGCTGGAGGCGGAGGCCGGCCCACGGGCGGCGGAGTACGCCGCGGCACCGGGCGCGGGGGCGGCGGGCGGCATCGGCTACGGCGCGCTGCTCCTGGGCGCCCGCTTCCGGCCCGGCATCGAGGTGATGCTGGACGTGCTGGGCTTCGCGCCCGCCCTGGAACGGGCCTCGCTGGTGATCACCGGAGAGGGCTCGCTCGACGAGCAGACCCTGCACGGGAAGGCGCCGGCGGGGGTCGCCGCGGCGGCGCGGGCCGCGGGCCGGACGGTGGTCGCGGTGTGCGGACGGCTCGCCCTGCCGGAGCAGGCGCTGCTGCGGGCCGGCATCGAACGGGCGTACCCCCTGACGTCCGTCGAGCCGGACGTCGCCCGCTGCATGGCGGACGCCGGCCCGATCCTGGAACAGGTCGCGAGCCACATCGCCAAGGACTACCTCAGCTGACCTCGGCCCCGGCCCCAGGGCGTCCGCCGGCCTCGGTCGGCCGGCCGCCAGGAGACTTGCCCCCGGCTCGGCCGACCGACAGGGCTCCCCGCCGCACCGGCCGGCGGGCGGGGCAGGGGCCGGGTCACCTGACTCGGCGCGCTGACAGGGGATCGCCGGATCGGCCGGCTGACACGGCGATCGCCGGGGCGGTCGTGGTGGGGCCTGTCCAGTCGGCCGAGTCGGGTGGGTGGTCGAAGCGGGGGTCTGGGGGTGGAGCCCCCAGGCGGCTCGGGGCGGAGCCCTCAGGCGGCTCGCCTCGGCGACCGCCCGCGCACACAGCGAAGGGCCCCGGATCCTCGTCGGATCCGGGGCCCTCTCGGCGGGGCGTCACGGCAGTTGCGTCGCCCGCGCCTCCCGCCGGTTGTCGCGGAAGTTGTTCACCCGTCGGGCCGTGGCGAACAGCGGGATCACCGCGCCCATGACCAGCTGGAGCGCGCAGCCCGTCTGGAGCAGCAGCTGACCGCTCGGGGCGTCGAAGGCCCACGCGGCCAGCAGACCCATCGACAGCACGATCCAGCCGAGCACCGCGCCGGCGAGGCGGCCCCGCGGCTTCGGGTACTCCACGCGGCTCACCATCAGCCACGCCGTCCCCAGGATCGCCAGCAGCGTCGCCACGAACGGCAGCTCCAGCAGCACGATCGAGACGACCGTCAGTGCGCCGAACGGCGAGGGCATGCCCTGGAACGTGCCGTCCTTCACCGTCACGCAGCTGAACCGGGCCAGTCTCAGCACCACCGCGAGCAGCACCACGATCGCGCCCACCGCCGCGACCCTCTGGTGCGCGTCGTCGGCGACCATGCCGTAGACGAGCACGAAGTAGGCGGGGGCGAGCCCGAAGCTGATCAGGTCGGACAGGTTGTCCAGCTCGGCGCCCATGGGGGAGGAGCGCAGCTTGCGCGCCACCAGGCCGTCGAACAGGTCGAACACCGCCGCGCAGAGCATCAGGATGACCGCCGTGGCCGCGCTGTGGCGGGCCATGCCGGACTCCTGGCTGCCGGTGAGGTGCGGGATCAGGATGCCGGTGGTGGTGAAGTACACCGCCATGAACCCGCAGGTGGCGTTGCCCAGCGTCAGGGTGTCCGCTATCGACAGGCGGAGAGAGAGGGGCATCTCCTCGTCGTCGTCCACGTCGTCGGCCTCGGGCACCCAGCCCGCCTGGGTCTCCGGATCAATCACGGTCAATGCGAGTCACCCCAGCCACGGTCTTCTGTCCGACCTCGACCGCGACCTCCACACCCTCGGGCAGGTAGAGGTCGACACGCGAGCCGAAGCGGATCAGACCGATACGGTCGCCCTGCTCGACCTTCGTGCCCTCGGGGATGTAGGGCACGATGCGGCGGGCCACCGCGCCGGCGATCTGGATCATCTCGATGTCGCCGAGTTCGGTGTCGAAATGCCAGACTACGCGCTCGTTGTTCTCGCTCTCCTTGTTGAAAGCCGGAACAAAGCCGCCGGGGATGTGCTCCACCGACGTCACGGTGCCCGCGAGGGGCGCGCGGTTGACGTGGACGTTGAGCGGGCTCATGAAGATCGCGACGCGGGTGCGCCCGTCCTTCCACGGCATGATGCTCTGCACCACACCGTCGGCGGGCGAGATGACCCGGCCCTGGGCGATCTCGCGCTCGGGGTCGCGGAAGAACCACAGCATGCCCGCCGCGAGCGCGGTGACGGGCACGG
The DNA here is from genome assembly GCF_043080665.1 of Streptomyces sp. NPDC014991. NCBI lineage: Bacteria > Bacillati > Actinomycetota > Actinomycetes > Kitasatosporales > Streptomycetaceae > Streptomyces > Streptomyces sp. NPDC014991. Next base: position 108,882 of record NZ_JBIBVY010000014.1, on the reverse strand, counting down.
CGACGGCCTTGGCGGCGCCCGAGCGGCGGGCACGGGCCAGGCTGAGGGCTGCGGTGGCGACGGTCGGGAGAAGCCACGGCGATGCTCCGCGCGCGAGGCGTGCGCCTACCAGGCTGTCGCGGTGTGCAGAGGTTTGGCTGTGGGGCATGGATGACCTTCGTAGCGGATGATGCCGCGCTCTGACGGGGGACGGCGGCCTTCCGGGATCGTACCGGTCGTGGGCCACAACTGGGCAAGCCAGGCAGCCGAGTCGGCGGCTGAAGCCCGTTCACGGGGTGTGATCTTCTTCTCGCAGAAAACACCCCGTACCCGGACATTCAGCCCTGGAAGCGGTACTCTTCGAGCAGCCTGCGCCCGATGATCATTTTCTGGATCTCGGCGGTACCTTCGCCGATGAGCAGCATCGGGGCCTCGCGGTAGAGGCGCTCGATCTCGTACTCCTTCGAGAAGCCGTAGCCGCCGTGGATCCGGAAGGCGTCCTCCACGACCTCCTTGCAGTACTCGGAGGCCAGGTACTTCGCCATGCCCGCTTCCAGGTCGTTTCGCTCTCCGGAGTCCTTTTTGCGCGCTGCGTTGACCATCATCGCATGCGCGGCCTCGACCTTGGTGGCCATGTCCGCCAGCTTGAACTGGATGGCCTGGTGCTGGGCGATCGGCTTGCCGAAAGTGTGACGCTGCTGGGCGTAACGGACACCCAGTTCGAAGGCACGCTGAGCGACGCCGCAGCCACGCGCCGCCACGTTGACCCGGCCGACCTCCACGCCGTCCATCATTTGGTAAAAACCTCGGCCGGTGACCCCGCCGAGCACCCGGTCGGCCGGAACGCGCAGGCCGTCCATGATCAGCTCGGTGGTGTCGACACCCTTGTAGCCCATCTTGTCGATCTTGCCGGGGATGGTGAGGCCCGGGCGGACCTCGCCGAAGCCCGGCTCCTTCTCGACCAGGAAGGTGGTCATCGACCTGTGGGGTGCCGTGCCCTCGGGGTGTCCTTCGTCACTGCGGACGAGGACGGCCACGAGGGAGGACGTACCGCCGTTCGTCAGCCACATCTTCTGGCCGTTCAGGACGTACTCGTCGCCGTCCTTCACCGCCTTGGACGTGATGGCCGACACGTCCGAGCCCAGTCCCGGCTCCGACATCGAGAACGCGCCGCGGATGTCGCCGGCCGCCATGCGCGGCAGGAAGTGGTCCTTCTGCTCCTGCGTGCCGTGCTGCTTGAGCATGTACGCGACGATGAAGTGGGTGTTGATGATGCCGGACACCGACATCCAGCCGCGGGCGATCTCCTCCACGCACAGCGCGTAGGTGAGCAGCGACTCGCCCAGGCCCCCGTACTCCTCGGGGATCATCAGTCCGAACAGGCCGAGTTCCTTCAGGCCGTCCACGATCGCTTGCGGGTACTCGTCGCGGTGCTCCAGCTCGGTCGCGACCGGGATGATCTCCTTGTCGACGAAGTCCCGGACGGTGGAGAGGATCTCCTGCTGGACGTCGGTCAGACCGGCGGTCTGGGCGAGACGGGCCATGGCCTACTTCTCCTGCTGCTTGGGTTCCGGGCGGCCGGGCTGCTCGCCGCCGCGCTCCTTGATGTACGTCTCGGTCGGCACCATCACCTTGCGGCGGAACACGCACACGAGGGTGCCGTCCTGCTTGTAGCCCTTGGTCTCGACGTGGACGATCCCGCGGTCGTTCTTCGACTTCGAGGGCCACTTGTCGAGCACGGTCGTCTCGCCGTAGATCGTGTCGCCGTGGAAGGTCGGCGCGACGTGCTTGAGCGACTCGATCTCCAGGTTGGCGATCGCCTTGCCGGAGACGTCCGGGACGGACATGCCGAGCAGCAGGGAGTAGATGTAGTTGCCCACGACGACGTTCTTGCCGAAGTCCGTCGTGCTCTCCGCATAGTTCGTGTCCATGTGGAGCGGGTGGTGGTTCATGGTGAGGAGACAGAACAGGTGGTCGTCGTACTCGGTGACCGTCTTGCCCGGCCAGTGCTTGTACGTCGCCCCGACCTCGAACTCCTCGTACGTGCGTCCGAACTGCATCGCGCTCAGCCCTCCGGGATCTCGAACTTGCTGGTGCGCTGCATGCCGGCGGCGCGTCCCTTGCCGGAGACGACCAGGGCCATCTTGCGGCTGGCCTCGTCGATCATCTCGTCGCCGAGCATCGCCGAGCCCTTCTTGCCGCCCGCCTCGGACGTGTAGTAGTCGTACGCGTCCAGGATCAGCTCGGCGTGGTCGTAGTCCTCCTGGGAGGGCGAGAAGACCTCGTTGGCGGCGTCCACCTGGCCGGGGTGCAGCACCCACTTGCCGTCGAAGCCGAGCGCGGCGGCACGGCCGGCGACCTCGCGGAAGCCGTCCACGTTGCGGATCTGCAGGTAGGGGCCGTCGATCGCCTGGAGGTCGTTGGCGCGGGCGGCCATCAGAATCTTCATCAGGATGTAGTGGTAGGCGTCCGCCGGATAGCCGGGCGGCTGCTCGCCCACGACGAGGGTCTTCATGTTGATCGACGCCATGAAGTCGGCCGGGCCGAAGATGATCGTCTCGATGCGCGGGGAGGCCTGCGCGATCTCGTTGACGTTGTTCAGGCCCTGCGCGTTCTCGATCTGCGCCTCGATGCCGATCCGCCCGACCTCGAAGCCCATGGTCTTCTCGATCTGCGTCAGCAGCAGGTCCAGCGCGACGACCTGCTGGGCGTTCTGCACCTTCGGCAGCATGATGCAGTCGAGGTTCGGGCCCGCGCCCTCGACCACCGTGACGACGTCGCGGTACGTCCACTCGGTCGTCCAGTCGTTGACGCGGACCACCCGGGTCTTGCCCGTCCAGTCGCCCTCGTTGAGGAACTTGACGATGGTGTGCCGCGCCTCGGGCTTGGCCAGCGGCGCGCACGCGTCCTCCAGGTCCAGGAAGACCTGGTCCGCCGGGAGGCCCTGCGCCTTCTCCAGGAAACGCGGGTTGCTTCCCGGGACCGCCAGGCAGGAACGACGGGGACGCAGACGGTTGACGGTCATGCGGGGACCTCCAGGGGGTCGAGCTTGTTCGCTTTCCGGATCTCGTCGACGATGCGGCCGATGATTCCGGTGATGTCGAAGTCCTTCGGGGTGAACACCGCGGCCACACCGGCGGCCCTGAGCTGTTCGGCGTCACCGTTCGGGATGATGCCACCTGCGATCACGGGTATATCTGTGGCACCGGCCACACGGAGCCGCTGGAGCACGTCCGGGACCAGCTGGGCGTGGGAGCCGGAGAGGATCGACAGACCCACGGCGTGGACGTCCTCCGCCAGGGCCGCGTCGACGATCTGCTCGGGGGTGAGCCGGATGCCCTGGTAGACCACCTCGAACCCGGCGTCACGGGCCCGCACGGCGATCTGCTCGGCCCCGTTGGAGTGCCCGTCCAGGCCCGGCTTGCCGACCAGGAAGCGCAGCTTGCCGCAGCCCAGCTCGCGGGCGGTGGCGTCCACCTTGGCGCGGACCCCGGCGAGCGCCGAGCCGGCCTCGGCGGAGACGGCCACCGGCGCGGAGGAGACCCCGGTGGGCGCCCGGTACTCGCCGAACACCTCGCGCAGGGCGCCCGCCCACTCGCCGGTGGTGACCCCGGCGCGGGCGCACTCCAGGGTGGCCTCCATCAGGTTGCCGGTGCCCTTGGCGGCCTCCTTCAGCCTCTCCAGCGCCTTGCAGGGGCGCGGGTGGTTGAAGGGCGGCTGGTAGCGGGTGTCGCGCCAGTGCCGCAGGGACTCCACGACGCGGGCCTCGACCGCCGGGTCGACCGTCTGGATGGCGGTGTCCAGGTCGGCGGTCAGCGGGTTCGGCTCGGTGCTCTCGAAGATGTTGACGCCGATGATCTTCTCCTGGCCGGACTCGATCCGCGCCCGGCGCTCGGCGTGCGAGGCGACCAGCTGCGACTTCAGGTAGCCGGACTCCACGGCGGCCATCGCGCCGCCCATCTCCTGGATGCGCTCGATCTCCGCGAGGGTGTCCCCGACCAGCTGGTCCACCTTCGCCTCGATCACCTTCGAGCCCTCGAAGATGTCCTCGTACTCCAGCAGGTCGCTCTCGTAGGCGAGCACCTGCTGGATGCGCAGCGACCACTGCTGGTCCCAGGGGCGGGGCAGGCCGAGGGCCTCGTTCCAGGCCGGCAGCTGCACGGCACGGGCGCGTGCGTCCTTCGACAGGGTCACGGCCAGCATCTCCAGCACGATCCGCTGGACGTTGTTCTCCGGCTGCGCCTCGGTCAGGCCGAGCGAGTTGACCTGGACGCCGTACCGGAACCGGCGCTGCTTGGCGTTCTCGATGCCGTACCGCTCGCGCGTGACCTTGTCCCAGATGCGGCTGAACGCGCGCATCTTGCACATCTCCTCGACGAACCGGACGCCCGCGTTCACGAAGAAGGAGATGCGGGCCACCACGTCGCCCATGCGCTCCTGCGGCACCTGGCCGGAGTCGCGGACGGCGTCCAGGACGGCGATCGCGGTGGACATCGCGTACGCGATCTCCTGCACCGGCGTGGCCCCGGCCTCCTGCAGGTGGTAGCTGCAGATGTTGATCGGGTTCCACTTGGGGAGGTGGGAGACCGTGTACGCGATCATGTCCGTCGTCAGGCGGAGCGACGGCCCCGGCGGGAACACATGGGTGCCCCGGGACAGGTACTCCTTGACGATGTCGTTCTGGGTCGTGCCCTGGAGCTTGGTGATGTCCGCACCCTGCTCCTCGGCGACGACCTGGTAGAGCGCCAGCAGCCACATGGCGGTGGCGTTGATCGTCATCGAGGTGTTCATCTGCTCCAGGGGGATGTCCTGGAACAGCCGGCGCATGTCACCGAGGTGCGCGACGGGCACGCCCACCCGGCCGACCTCGCCGCGGGCGAGGATGTGGTCGGAGTCGTAGCCGGTCTGCGTCGGCAGGTCGAACGCCACCGACAGACCGGTCTGGCCCTTGGCGAGGTTGCGCCGGTACAGCTCGTTGGACGCCTCGGCCGTCGAGTGGCCGGCGTACGTCCGCATCAGCCACGGACGGTCCTTCTGACGCTCTGTCATCTAAGGCCCTCAGATGTTCCGGAAGCGGTTGATGGCGTCGATGTGCTTGGCGCGCATCTCCTCGTCGCGCACGCCGAGGCCTTCCTCGGGGGCGAGGCAGAGCACGCCGACCTTGCCCTGGTGCAGGTTGCGGTGCACGTCGTACGCGGCCTGCCCGGTGTCCTGGAGGGAGTAGACCTTGGAGAGGGTCGGGTGGATCTTGCCCTTGGCGATGAGGCGGTTGGCCTCCCAGGCCTCGCGGTAGTTGGCGAAGTGGGAGCCGATGATCCGCTTGAGGGACATCCACAGGTACCGGTTGTCGTACTGGTGCATGTAGCCCGAGGTGGAGGCGCAGGTGGTGATGGTGCCGCCCTTGCGGGTGACGTAGACGCTGGCGCCGAAGGTCTCGCGGCCGGGGTGCTCGAAGACGATGTCGATGTCCTCGCCGCCGGTCAGCTCGCGGATGCGCTTGCCGAAGCGCTTCCACTCGCGCGGGTCCTGGGTGTTCTCGTCCTTCCAGAACTTGTAGCCCTCGGCATTGCGGTCGATGATCGCCTCGGCGCCCATCGAGCGGCAGATGTCGGCCTTCTGGTCGCTGGAGACGACGCAGATCGGGTTGGCGCCGCCGGCCAGTGCGAACTGGGTGGCGTAGGAGCCCAGGCCGCCGCTGGCGCCCCAGATCAGGACGTTGTCGCCCTGCTTCATCGCCGCGCCGTTGCGGGAGACGAGCTGGCGGTAGGCGGTGGAGTTGACCAGGCCCGGGGCCGCGGCCTCCTCCCAGCTGAGGTGGTCCGGCTTGGGCATCAGCTGGTTGGACTTGACCAGCGCGACCTCGGCGAGGCCGCCGAAGTTGGTCTCGAAGCCCCAGATGCGCTGCTCGGGGTCGAGCATCGTGTCGTTGTGGCCGTCGGAGGACTCCAGCTCGACCGAGAGGCAGTGGGCGACGACCTCGTCGCCGGGCTTCCAGGCGTTCACGCCCGGGCCGGTGCGCAGGACGACGCCCGCCAGGTCGGAGCCGATGATGTGGTAGGGCAGGTCGTGCCGCTTGGTCAGCTCGCTGACCTTGCCGTAGCGCTCCAGGAAGCCGAACGTCGAGAGCGGCTCGAAGATCGAGGTCCACACCGAGTTGTAGTTCACCGAGGAGGCCATGACGGCCACCAGGGCCTCGCCGGGGCCCAGTTCGGGGACGGGCACCTCGTCGAGGTGGATCGACTTGCGCGGGTCCTTGTCGCGGGTCTCGAGGCCCGCGAACATCTCCGTCTCGTCCTTGTGCACGGTGATCGCACGGTACGACTCGGGGAGCGGCAGGGCGGCGAAATCGGCGGACGTGGCGTCCTTCGACTGGATCGCGTCCAGGATGTCCTTCACGGTCACGGTATTGCCTCCGGCGGTGAGCGCCCTGAGGGAGGAGCGCTGGGGATTCGTCGGTGCTGCTGCGAGGGGTGCTGCTGAGGGTTTTTCGGGTGTGCCGTCGGTTCGGCTCGGTGGTGCTGTGGCAGCGCTTTGTGGCGCGGGAGGTTGCCTGTGACGCAGGCGTCCGGGCGCGCAGGCCCAGGGGGCTTGCGGGGACAGCCGGCGAGCGTCTGGTAGCTGCTCGCCGGCCGCCCGGACCTCTTCAACGTATGACACCGCGTGTCAGGCGGCAAGGCACTGAGTGCCAGAACTTGCTCTCAGATGAAATCTTTACGTAACACATGAGCGATGATCGATCGAATCGCCCCTGAAATCTCCCCGAAAACGGCCCCTGACATGCCAAAACGGCCACCCCGAAGGGTGGCCGTCCTCACAGCGCGTCCGTACCGTCAGCGCTCTTTCAGCGCCTCCTCGATGGTCCGCATGACCTCGTCCAGCGAGGCGTCGGTGCGGGCGACCGTCACCAGCACCTCGCCGTGCGCGGAGACCGCCGCCGGGGCGGAAGGGGCCGCCTGGGCGGCCGGACCGCGGCCGGCGCCGATGCCGCTGCCGAAGGTCTTGCGCACGATCGCGAACGCGTGGTCCAGCTGCGCCTCCACGTCGCCCTGGCCGCCCGCCCGCAGCCAGCGCCGCAGGACGTGGTTGTGGGCGGTGACCACGGCGGAGGCGGCGACCTCGGCCAGCAGCGGGTCGTCGTTGGCGTCGTCGGCGTGCGCGTGCTCGTCGAAGTGGCCGAGCAGGTAGCGGGTGAACAACCGCTCGTAACGGGCCACGGAGGCGATCTCGGCCTCCCGCAGGGTGGGCACTTCGCGGGTGAGCTTGTAGCGGGCGACCGAGATCTCCGGCCGCGCCGCGTACATCTTCATGACTTCCTTGATGCCGCGGCACACGGTGTCGAGCGGGTGCTCGTGCGCGGGGGCGGCCTTCAGCACCGCCTCCGCGCGGACCAGGGTGTCGTCGTGGTCCGGGAAGATCGCCTCTTCCTTGGAACGGAAGTGACGGAAGAAGGTGCGGCGGGCGACCCCGGCGGCGGCCGCGATCTCGTCGACGGTGGTCGCCTCGTACCCCTTGGTCGCGAACAACTCCATGGCGGCCGCCGCCAGTTCTCGGCGCATCTTGAGCCGCTGGGCGGCGGCGCGGCTGCCCGCGGCACTCTCCGGCGCGTCGGGCGTAGCGGATGTACGGGAGGACTTGGCGGACTGCGACATGACCCGAACGTACTGCATGGGCGCGGCCTGGTGCGCAGGTGCGGGCGTTCCCCCGCCCACGGGGGGCGGGGGTCCGCCGGTCCGGGAGGGCGGGGGGACCCGGCGCCGCGCGGGTGGCGCGAACGCGCCGGGATCCAGCAGCCCGCCCCAGTCCGTGTCCGCGCGGGTCCGGTCGCCTGCGCCGTCAGCGGCGGGCATACTCGCGGAAGCCGCGGCCCGTCTTGCGGCCGAGGCAGCCCGCGGCCACCAGGTGCTCCAGCAGCGGGGCCGGGGCGAGGCCGGGGTCGCGGAACTCGCGGTGCAGCACCTTCTCGATGGCCAGCGAGACGTCCAGGCCGACCACGTCCAGCAGTTCGAACGGGCCCATCGGGTAGCCGCCGCCGAGCTTCATCGCCGCGTCGATGTCGTCGAGCGACGCGTAGTGCTCCTCCACCATCTTGATCGCGTTGTTGAGGTACGGGAACAGCAGCGCGTTCACGATGAAGCCCGCCCGGTCCGTGCAGTCGACCGCGTGCTTCCTGATCCGGCCGCACACCTCGCGCACCGTCGCGTGCACGTCGTCCGCGGTCAGCACCGTCCGGACGACCTCGACCAGCTTCATGGCCGGCGCCGGGTTGAAGAAGTGCATGCCGATCACGTCCTGCGGGCGCGAGGTGGCGCGGGCGCAGGCGACGACGGGCAGCGAGGAGGTGGTGGTGGCCAGGACCGCGCCCGGCTTGCACACCTTGTCCAGCGTGCCGAACAGCTGCCGCTTGACCTCCAGGTCCTCCGCGACCGCCTCGACGGCCAGGTCGACGTCGGCGAAGGCGTCGTAGGAGCCCGCCGGGGTGATCCGGTCCAGGACCTGCGCGGCGGCCTCGGCGGTCAGCCGGCCCTTGTCGACGGAGCGGGCCAGCGACTTGCCGATCCGGGCCTTGGCGGCCTGGGCCTTCTCCTCGCTGCGGGCGGCCAGGACGACCTCGTAGCCCGCCTTGGCGAACACCTCGGCGATGCCGGAGGCCATGGTGCCGGAGCCCGCGACACCGACGGAGCGGACCGCCCGGCCCCCGGTGGCCGCACCGTCCGTCACCGGGCTCGTCGCGTCCGGCACCACCGTCGCGCTGCCGGGCGCCTCGTAGGTGTAGAAGCCGCGCCCGGACTTGCGGCCGGTCAGACCCGCCTCGCTGAGCTGCTTGAGGATGGGGGCGGGGGCGTGCAGCCGGTCCCGGGACTCGGCGTACATGGCCTCCAGGACCGTCCGCGCGGTGTCGATGCCGATCAGGTCCAGCAGGGCGAGGGGACCCATCGGCAGGCCGCAGCCCAGCCGCATGGCGGCGTCGATGTCCTCACGGGAGGCGTACTTCGCCTCGTACATCGCGGCGGCCTGGTTGAGGTAGCCGAAGAGCAGTCCGTCCGCGACGAAACCGGGGCGGTCGCCGACCGCGACCGGCTCCTTGCCCAGCTCGACGGCGAAGTCGGTGACGGCGGCGACGGCCTGCGGCGCGGTGAGCACCGAGGAGACGACCTCGACCAGCCGCATCGCCGGCGCCGGGTTGAAGAAGTGCAGGCCGAGCACCCGCTCGGGGCGGGCGGAGCCGGCGGCCAGCCGGGTCACGGACAGTGCGTTCGTCCCGGTCGCGATGACGGTCTCCGGGCGGACGATGCCGTCGAGTTCGCCGAAGATCTGCTGCTTGATCTCGTACGACTCCGGGGCGACCTCGATGACGAGGTCGGCGTCGGCCGCCGCACCGAGGTCGGTGGCGGTGCGCACCCGGGCCAGGGCGTCGGCGCGCTCCTGGGCGGTGAGCCGGCCGCGGGCCACGGCCCGGTCGGTGGCGGCCTCCAGGGCGGCCAGTGCCCGGGCGGTGCGGGCCTCGCTGATGTCGATGCCGATCACCTCGCGGCCGGCCTTGGCGAGGACCTCGGCGATGCCGGTGCCCATGGTGCCGAGGCCGACCACGGCGACCGTCCGGAACGGGGACACGGGGGTGCCGGGCTGGGGGGACAGGGGAGTGGCCATCGCGGGACTCCAGGAATGAGGGGTGACGACGAGGAGCGCGCCGGGTGCGCCCGAGGGCGCACCACGGTGCGGGAAGGAGTGCGGGTGTTTCCGGGCTGCGAGCGCACACGCCCGGTGCTGCCGGTGCCGCGGGCGTGCACACGCCCGGGAGCGGCGGAACGTCGACCGGCCCTGTCCCGGAGCCGGGTCGTACTGCGGTACACATGGCGTACCGAACCGACCGAACACCTCCGACGGCCGCGTCACCAGACCGTCGTCGGCGGATAAGCGAGAGGGTGACTCGCTCGTATGAGCTTAACCGGCGGGTAACGAGCGCGCCAGCCCTCCGGGGGAAACCGACTGTGTGATGTACCTCCCCCGCCCGCCGTGACCCGCCTACGCTGGCCTCGTGGACGAAGAGTTGCGATCGCTCACCGAGCGCTTACGGCAGGAGTCGGGCGGCACGGCGGCGTTCGACCGCCTGCGGGCCACGCGGGACCACGCCGAACTGGCCGAGGTGCTCACCGCGCCCGGACAGCCCCTGTGGGCCAGGGAACTGGCCGCGTTCCGCCTCGGCCTCGCCGGCGACCGGCGCGCCTTCGAGTCCCTCGTGCTGCTTCTCAACCACCGCGACCCGCCGCGCTGCGCCTCCGCCGCCCACGCCCTCGCCCGGCTCGGCGACCCGCGCACCGCCCGGGCCGCCGCCGCCCTCGCCACCAACGAGCTGCGCGTCGCCTACGCCCTGCACCCGGTACGGCTCCTGGCCACCCTGCGCGCCCCGGAGTCCGTGCCCGCGCTGATCACCACCCTGGAGCGGCGGCTGCGCCCGCACGACCCCTACCGCAGGGTCGCCCTCGCCTGTGTGGAGGGTCTCGGCGCGCTCGGCGACGCCCGCGCCCGGCGGGTGCTGAACGAGGCCCTGGCCCACCCGGCGCTCGCGGAGGCGGCGGTGCACGCGCTGGCCCGGATCCCGGAGCAGCAGCGCAGATGACCGGGCCGGCGCCGGGTCAGCCGCCCAGCGTCGCCACGTACCGCACCTCCGGCACGGCGGTGCCGGCCACCTCGAACGGCTCCTCCGCCCCGTCGGGCCGGAACCCGGCGCGCTCGTAGAAGCGGCGGGCCGAGGTGTTGTGCCGGAGCACCCACAGAAGCATGCGCGGCCACGCCGCGCACCGCTCGACCGACGCGGCCAGCAGGGTCCGGCCGATCCCGCCGCCGAGGTGCGCCGGATCGACGTAGAGCGCGTACAACTCGGCGTCCCGGGCGGGCGCGTCGCCGCCCCGGTACGGCCCGTGCGCCGCCCACCCCAGCACCCGGCCGTCCCGCTCGGCGACCAGGTTCACCACGGAGCCGTCCCCCTCGGCGAACCGGGCCCGGCGGCGCTCGGCGTCGGCCACGACGTCCAGTCCGTCGAGGTACGACCCCGGCATGAGCCCCCGGTAGGCGTGCTGCCAGCCCCGTACGCGGATCTCTGAGACGCGGTCGCAGTCGGCCAGGGTCATCTCCCGGACCGTCAGGGCGGTCACGGGGTGTGCGCGGCGCGGGCCGCGCGCACCGCCGGCACGGGGGCCATGTCCGTGACGAAGTACGTCAGCTCGACGACGTCCCCGAAGCCGGCCTCCGCGGCGGCCGGACAGCGCCTCGGGTTCTCGATGGCGGCGGGGGCGACCCCGTCGGGGGCGGCGGTACGGGTCGGTTCACTCATGCCCTCATGATGGCCCGTCCCGTCCCGTCGCCGGCACCCCCGGGGAACCCCACTGCCGCTAGGGTCTTTCGTTCGGATCAGGCCGGATCAGGGAGCGGGTCCTGGTGCCGTGCATCGCAAGGCACCAGGAGGGCGCCATGGCGGAGCCATGGCAACCGACGACAACGCGGCGAGGCGCGGTGCCAGGACCCGCGAGCCCGGCATGATCCGAACGAGAGGGCCTAACGGCGGAAGCCCAGCAGGCCGTGCAGTACCGAGCCGCGGGACGATGTCGACGCCGCCTTCGTGGTGAGCGGTTCCGGGTCCGGCGACGCCGCGCAGACCGCGTCGGCCGGGCCCCCGCCGCGCGGAACCGTGCCGTCGGCGAGATACGCGGCCAGGTACCGGTCCAGGCAGGCGTTTCCGCTCAACGTGACGCCGTGGTTGCCGCCGCCCTCCTCGACCACCAGGCCGGAGCCGGCCAGCAGCCGGTGCACCGTGACGCCGCCGGAGTACGGGGTGGCCGCGTCGTCGGTCGCCTGGAACAGCAGCGCGGGCGGCAGCTTGCCGTTGGCGATGTCCACCGGTCGCCGCGCGGCAGCCGGCCAGAACGCGCAGGGCGCGTTGTACCAGGCGTTGTTCCAGGCCATGAAAGGTGCCTTCGCGTGCACCCGCCAGGTGTCGGCGCGCCACCGGTTCCAGGAGCGTGGCCAGGGGGCGTCCCGGCACTGCACGGACGTGTAGACGCTGTAGCCGTTGTCGCCCGAGGCGTCCACGGCGGCGAAGTTCTCGTACGCCTCCACCAGCGGCCCGGTGTCCTTGCGGTGGACGTAGGCCGCGAACGCCTCGGCCAGGTAGGGCCAGTAGCCGTTGTAGTACCCCCCGGGGAGGAAGGTGTCCTCCAGCTCGGCGGCGCCGACCCTGCCACCGGCCGGCGTCCGTGCCAGGGCGGCCCGCATCGCGTACCACTCGGCCTCGATCCTCGCGGGATCCCTGCCGAGCCCGTACGTTGCGTCGTACCGGGCGATCCAGGCCATCAGCGCCCGGTGACGCCCGTCGAAGGCGTAGTCCTGGCCGAGGTTGTCCTCGTACCAGACGCCGGTCGGGTCGACGACCGAGTCCAGCACCAGCCGGTGGACCCGCTCCGGGTACAGCTTCGCGTAGACCGCGCCGAGGTAGGTGCCGTACGAGTAGCCGAAGTAGCTGATCCTCGGCGCGCCCAGGGCCTGCCGGACGGAGTCCAGGTCCCGGACGGTGTTCACGGTGTCGATGTACGGCAGCACGCCGGCGTACGCACGGCCGCAGGCGGCGGCGAAGGACCGCGCCCGCCCCAGGTTCGCCCGCTCCAGCGCGGGCGTGGCCGGTACGGTGTCCGGGCGCACCGCCCTGAAGTGGCCGGGCGCGCAGGTCAGGGCCGGGTCGCCCGGGCCGACCCCGCGCGGGGCGAACCCGATGACGTCGTACCGGGACGCCACGCTCTCCGGCAGGGCCGAGGCGACGAAACCGGCGAGCGTCAGACCACTGCCGCCGGGGCCGCCGGGATTGACCAGCAGGGGGCCCTGCGAGGTCCTGGCGGTGTGCGGGACGCGGGACAGGGCGAGGGTGAGCTGCCGGCCCGACGGGTCCGCGTGGTCCAGCGGGACCTTCAGGGACGCGCACTGGAGCCTCGGGTAGTCACCGGTGCCGCACTTCTGCCAGGAGAGCTTCGGCACCGGGGCGGCGGTGGCCGCCCGGACGGGAACGGCGGTGACCGAGCCCGCCAACATGGCGGCGGCCGCGCACAGCACGGCTGCGCGATGTCTCATGTGGGTCCTTACGGGACGGAAGGTGTCGGTGAACCGCGAGGCTCACGGTTCTGGCCGCATCGTCCCGGCGCCGGGCCCGCCGGGAACGCGTTCCGGCGATACTTGACCCGATTGGGCCGAGGGATCCCCCTAACGCCCCCGGATGTGCTCACATGAGGGTGAGCTGGGTGGGTTCCGGACCGGCCGGGGGCTGCTCGGGCGCCGGGCGGATCCGGCGGGCCTGCCCCGCGCGGCTGGGCCCGATGCCGTGCTCCTCGGCCAGCTCGTGCACCTGACGGGTGATCCGGCGCTGGTACCAGCGGGGCGCGTAGGCCCCCTCGGCGTACAGCCGCTCGTACCGCGCCACCAGGTGCGGATGGTGCCGGCCGAGCCAGGCCGCGAACCACTCCCGGGCGCCCGGCCGCAGATGCAGCACCAGGGGCGTGACCGAGGTCGCCCCGGCCGCCGCGATCGCCCGTACGGTCTCCCGCAGCTGGGCCGGGGCGTCGCTCAGGAACGGAATCACCGGCGCCATCAGCACCCCGCAGCCGATGCCGTGCTCCCCGAGGGTCCGTACGACGTCCAGCCGGCGCTCGGGCGCGGGCGTGCCCGGCTCCACCGTGCGCCACAGCTCGGTGTCCAGGAAGCCGACCGAGACCGAGATGCCCACGTCCGTCACCTGGGCCGCCCGGACCAGCAGGTCGAGGTCGCGCAGGATCAGGGTCCCCTTGGTGAGGACGGAGAACGGGTTCGCGTGGTCGGTGAGGGCGGAGATGATGCCCGGCATCAGCCGGTAGCGGCCCTCGGCGCGCTGGTAGCAGTCGACGTTGGTGCCCATCGCGACGTGGTCGCCCTGCCAGCGGCGGGAGGCGAGCTGACGGCGCAGCACCTCGGGCGCGTTGACCTTGACCACGATCTGGGTGTCGAAGCCGATGCCGGTGTCCAGGTCCAGATAGCCGTGGGTCCGGCGGGCGAAGCAGTAGACGCACGCGTGCGTGCAGCCCCGGTAGGGGTTCACCGTCCACTCGAACGGCATGCGCGAGGCGCCCGGCACCCGGTTCAGCACCGAGCGCGCCCGGACCTCGTGGAAGGTGATTCCCCGGAACTCGGGCGTGTCGAACGTACGGGTGGTCACGGTGTCCGCGCCGAAGAGCACGGCGTCGGCGGCCCGGCCGTGCTCGGCGGACTCCTCGGGCGGGCCGGACTCCACGGTGAGGTTCTCCCAGCGCATGACGCCTCCTCGGTAGCACTCGCCACAGAATAGAACACCTGTTCCCATGATCGTGCGCACCCCGATTTGGGCGGCCGGGTACCGGGGTGGTTGGCTTGCCCCCACCCCGAGCAACCAGGTCCTGGAGGAAGCAATGGCGCAGGTCGAGGCCACTACGGAGCGGGTCGTCGCGGCGGACGCGGAGAAGGTGTTCGACGCCCTCGCCGACTACCGCGGCACGCGGCAGAAGCTGCTGCCCGAGCACTTCAGCGAGTACGAGGTGCGCGAGGGCGGCGACGGCGAGGGCACCCTCGTCCACTGGAAGCTCCAGGCCACCAGCAAGCGCGTGCGCGACTGCCTCCTGGACGTCACCGAGCCCACCGACGGCGAACTGGTCGAGAAGGACCGCAACTCCTCCATGGTCACCACCTGGCGCGTCACCCCGGCCGGCGAGGGCGGGTCCCGGGTCGTCGTCACCACCACCTGGCAGGGCGCCGGCGGCGTCGGCGGCTTCTTCGAGCGCACCTTCGCGCCCAAGGGCCTCGGCCGGATCTACGACGCCCTGCTCGCCAACCTCGCCGCCGAGGTCGAGAAGTAGCCCCAAGGTCCGGACGGTGAAGGGGTGTTGACCCCTTCACCGGTTCGGGTGGATCTCCGCCCGGTCCCGGGCGGTGCCGTAACTCGCCGCAGTTGTTCGCAGTTGCCGCCTTGCGCGCGCAATGTGAACAGGTGTGACGAGGGGAGCGGTACGTGGGCGGGACGACACTGGTGCAGCACGAGCCGGTCGTGGCACCGGCTGCCGGCGAGGACAGCGCCGCCCCGCCGCCCCCCGCGCCCCCGGCCGCACTCGCCCCCCGCCGGGTCCGCCTGGTCTTCCTCGGACTCATGCTGGCGCTGCTGCTGGCCGCCCTGGACCAGATGATCGTCGCCACCGCCCTGCCGAAGATCGTCGGCGAACTGCACGGCCTGGACCGGATGTCCTGGGCGATCACCGCCTACCTGCTCACCTCCACCATCGGCCTGCCCCTCTACGGCAAACTCGGCGACCTGGTCGGCCGCAAGGGCGTCTTCCAGTTCGCCATCGCCGTCTTCGTCCTCGGCTCCGCCCTCGCCGGCCGGGCCGGGACCATGGACCAGCTGATCGCCTACCGCGCGCTCCAGGGCGCCGGCGCCGGCGGCCTCATGATCGGCGTGCAGGCGATCATCGCCGACATCGTGCCGCCGCGGGAACGCGGCCGGTACATGGGCCTGATCGGCGCCGTCTTCGGCCTCGCCTCCGTCGCCGGCCCGCTGCTCGGCGGCTACTTCACCGACCACCTCTCCTGGCGCTGGTGCTTCTACGTCAACGTCCCCTTCGGACTGATCACCCTGGCCGTCGTCACCGCCGTCCTCAGACTGCCCCGGCCGCGGGTCCGCGCCCGCCTCGACCTGCTCGGCGCCCTTCTGCTCGCCACCGCCTCCACCTGTCTGGTCCTGCTCACCAGCTGGGGCGGCACCGAGTACGCCTGGGACTCGCGGCAGATCCTCGGTCTCGGCGCCGGCGCCCTCGCCTCCACCGCCCTCTTCCTCGTCGCCGAGCACTTCGCCGCCGAACCCCTGATCCCGCTGCGGCTGTTCCGCGACTCCGTCTTCGTCACCAGCGGCCTCGTCGGCCTGGTGATCGGCGTCGCCCTGTTCGGCGCCGCCAGCTATCTGCCGACCTTCCTCCAGATGGTCGACGGGGCCAGCGCCACCGAGTCCGGGCTGCTGATGCTGCCCATGATGGCCGGCATCGTCGGCGCCTCCGTCATCGGCGGACAGCTCATCAGCCACACCGGCCGGTACCGGATCTTCCCCGTGCTCGGATGCGCCGTCTCCACCGTCGGCATGTGGCTGCTGTCCCGGCTGGAGACCGGCACGCCCCGGCTGCACTACAGCATCTGGATGGCCGTTCTCGGCGCCGGCATCGGCCTGGTGATGCCCGTCCTCGTCCTCGCCGTGCAGAACTCCGTGCGCCCCGCCGACCTCGGCACCGCCACCAGCGCCAACAACTACTTCCGGCAGATCGGCGGCAGCGTCGGCGCCGCCGTCTTCGGCACCCTCTTCGCCGGCCGGCTCGGCGACGCCCTGCGCGACCGACTGCCCCCGCACGCGGGCACCGGGCTGCCCGACCCCGACTCCCTCACCCCGCAGCTCGTCCACGCGCTGCCCCCGGCCCTGCGCGGCGCCTACATCCGCGCCTACGCCGACGCGATGCCCCGGATCTTCCTCTACCTCGTGCCGGTGCTCGTCCTCGGCCTGCTGATCGCCTTCTTCCTCAAGGAGAAACCACTGGTGTCCCACAACGCCGCCGGAACAGGCCCCGCGCCCGTGACCGCCCCCGTCCCGCAGGCCCGCCACCAGTCTCCGGGCGGCGGGACCCCCGCCGCGCCCCGCTCGCCGTACACCGCCGGGATCCCGGTCTGCGGCACGGTGCAGCACCCCGACGGCACGGTGGTGCCCCGCGCCGCCCTCACCCTCATCGACATCGCCGGCCAGCAGATCGGACGGGGCGCCAGCGGCGAGGACGGACGGTACGCGCTCGGCACGCCCGGCTCCGGGTCGTACGTGCTGATCGCCGCGGCCGGCGGCCACCAGCCGCAGGCCGTCTCCGTCACCGTCGGCGAACGCCCCGTCGAACTCGACGTCGTCCTCGGCGGCGCCGGACGCCTCGCCGGCAGCGTGCTCACCGCCGACGGCACCCCGGTCCGCGACGCCACCGTCACCCTGACCAACGTGCACGGCGAGGTCGTCGCCGCGACCCGCAGCGGACGCGAGGGCGGCTACGTCATCACCGAGCTGGTCGCCGGTGAGTACACCCTCGCCGCCAGCGCCCCCGTCTTCCGGCCCGCCGCGCTCCCGGTCACCGTCCAGGCCTCCCGCGAGACCCGGCAGGACATCGAACTCGCGGGCGGCGCCGTGCTCAAGGGCACTGTGCGGGCGAGCGGCGGACGGGCCGTGGAGGACGCGCGCGTGACCCTGCTCGACGCCGCCGGGAACGTCGTCGACACCCTCACCACCGGAGCCGACGGCACCTTCCGGTTCGTGGACCTCTCCTCCGGCGAGTACACCGTCATCGCCGCCGGTTACCCGCCGGTCGCCACGGTGTTGCAGGTCGCGGGCGGCGGACGCACCGAACGGGACCTCCAGCTCGGACACGAGGACTGAGGGGGGCGCGCGTACGGCACGGGGCCGCGCGCCGGTGCGTCCGGTGACACGAATTCCAGGATTGCCGCACATCGCGACCGGCCGTCGCCTTACCGTGGTGGCGGGCGGCACAGATCGTTTTGCGTACAGCCGTGGGGAGAGAGGGCCTGGGCCATGGACCGTGGCAGCGAGCGGGACACTGTCCCCGGGCGCGGCACCGGCGACGCCGCGGCGGGCCGGATCCCGCTGGCCGTGGTCGTCGTCGACCGCGCCGGACTGGTGTCCCACTGGAGCAGCGGCGCCCGGCGCCTGTTCGGCGTGGCCCGGGAGGAGGCCGTCGGGCATCCCGTGACGGACCTGCTGCCCGTCTCCGGCGCTCTGCCGGAAGACCTGCGTGCCGCCGCGATGCCGGACGCGTACGAGGCGGGCGACCTGGGCGCCGACGCCCTGCCGGACGCGTACGAGGCGTACGACGGGCCGGGCCCGGACCTGGAGACCTCGCTCGGCGGCCACACCGGGTACCCCACCGCGGGCCGGGCCCGCCTGGTACCGCCCCGGCAGGACCCGGACGGCGAGCGGCTGGACGTGCTGTGGTGGGCCTATCCGCTGGTCGGGCCGGGCACCTCCCGGCTGCTCGTGCTCGCCGCCGACGCCACCCGGCTGCGCGACGAACGCGGCTACGACGACGAGACGGCCGAACGCATCGCGCCCGGCTTCGCCCGCCACACCGAACTGCCCGCCTACGAGACTCTCGAACGGCGCCTGCCCGAGATCCTGCCCAGCATGGGCCCGGGACTCAGCGCCCGCATCGTCTCCCAGGTCCTCGAACTCGGCTATCCGGTCCTGGAGTTCAGCCAGTTCGAGCGGGTGCCCGTCACCCCGTACTGGGGCGTGCCCCGCCGCGCCGGACGCACCCGCGCCGAGGCCGTCGCACCGCAGGGCCGGACACCGGTGGTCCGTGTCCCGGCCGGCGCCGAAGAGGACCTGGAGTACGCCGCCGTCCGCGAGCGGCTGGAGTTCCTCAACGAGGTCAGCTCCCGCATCGGCTCCTCCCTCGACCTCGGCGAGACCATCCGCGAGGTCACCAGCGCCGCCGTACCCCGGTTCGCGGACTTCGCCGGCACCCATCTGCGCGCCGCCGTGCTGGCCGGCGAGGGCTTCCCGGACGGGCCGCCGGACGCCAGCACCGTGATGTTCCGCGTCTGGGTCGAGCACAACGACGAACCGGGCCGCTGGGACGACACCGTGCCGGTCGGCGAGGCGTTCGCCTTCCCCGAGCACACCCCGTTCTACCGCTGCATGGACAGCGGTGAGCCGGTGCTCGTCCCGCGGGTCACCGAGGAGCTGTCCGAGCGCATCGCCGGCGAGTTCGAGAAGCGTGACCTCAGGCCGCTCATCGGCGGCCGGTCCCTGCTGATCGTCCCGCTCAAGGCGCGCAACGTCGTCCTCGGCTTCATGGTGCTGCTGCGCCGCCCGGACCGGCCGCAGTTCGACGACATGGACCGCACCACCGGCGCCGAACTCGCCGCCCGCGCGGGCCTCGTGCTCGACAACGCCCGCATGTACACCTACCAGGAGAACGTCGCCGACACCCTCCAGGACAGCATGCTGCCGCAGGTGTCCCCGCGGATGGCCGGCTGCGACGTCGCCACCCGCTACCTGCCCGGTGCCCGGCTCGGCCGGATCGGTGGTGACTGGTTCGACAGCATCAAACTGCCCGGCTCCCGCACCGCCCTCGTCGTCGGCGACGTCATGGGACACGGCCTGAACTCGGCAGCGATGATGGGTCAGTTGCGCACCGCCGTACAGACCATGGCCGCCATGGAGACCCCGCCCGCCCAACTCCTGCGCAACCTCGACGACCTGGCCCGCCGGCTCGGCGACACCTACCTCGCCACCTGCCTGTACGCCGTCTACGACCCGATCCGCGGCGAGCTGACCCTCGCCAACGCCGGTCACATCCCGCCGGTGCTGGTCCGTGCCGAGGACGGCAGCAGCCAACTCCTCGACCTGCCCACCGGTGCGCCGATCGGTGTCGGCGGCGTCCCCTTCGAGGTGTCCCGGGTCAAGGTCGCGCCCGGCGACCGGCTGGTGCTGTGCACCGACGGCCTGGTCGAGGTGCGCGGCTCAGACATCGGCGAGGGCCTGGCCGCGCTCTGCGAGTCCGCCGCGCACCCCGCCGCCTCCATGGACGACGCCTGCGACACGATCATCCGCGCCCTCAACACGCGCGGCGGACGCAAGGACGACGTCGCCCTGCTCATGGCCCGCCTCAACGGCATCCCGGACGAGGACGTCGCCGAGTGGTGGCTCGACGCCGACCCGCGCGAGGTGGCCCGGGCCCGCCGCCTGGTCCGCGAACGGCTGCTGCGCTGGAAGCTGCCGCACGCCGTGGAAACGGCGGAGCTGCTGGTCAGCGAGGTCGTCACCAATGCCGTCCGGCACGCCGGGAGCGCATCGATCGGGCTGCGGGTCGTCCGCACCGACGCCCTGCTGTTCGAGGTGACCGACGACGAACCCGCCCTGCCCGGCCTGATCAGCGCCGGCCCCTACGACGAGTCCGGCCGCGGACTGCGCGTGGTCAGCCGGCTGGCCCGGGAATGGGGCGCCAGCGCCAGCGGGCACCGCAAGACCGTCTGGTTCGAACAGGCCACCGGCACCGCCTGACCCGGGAGCGTGCGTGGCAGGACACGCGTCTCCCGGCGTGGCCGGGGCCCGTACATCTCGTGAAGGTGGCCTCCCGGCTCTTGCCCCGCTCCCGGCCGTCGCGATATCCCGATCACGGAACCGAACCGTGGGGAGATCGCATGAACGTCTCGGACAACTACCGCAACGCCTGGGAAAGTTACTGGCGCGAAACCTCTGACACCCGGGGCGAGGCGATATGGGACGCCGATCCCTGCCTGAGCGCCGCACCGCACAGCGAACTGCTCCTGCCGTACGCCGACGCCAAACGGACTATCGTCGACCTCGGCTGCGGCAACGGCACCCAGACCCAGTACCTGGCCACCCGGTTCGCGCACGCCGTCGGCGTCGACCTCTCGCACGCCGCCGTGGAGCACGCCCGCCGCGCCGCGCACACCGACACCGTCGAGTTCCAGCAGCTCGACCTCACCGACACCGACGCCGTACGCGCCCTGCACCAGCGGCTCGGCGACACCAACGTCTACATGCGGGCCGTCATCCACCAGAGCGAGCCGGCCGCCCGTCCCGTGGTGGCCGCCGCCGTCGCCCGGCTCGTCGGCACCGAGGGCCGCGCGTTCGTGGTGGAACTGACCTCCGCCTCCCGGGACGTCCTGCGGCGCGCGGCGGCCGAACCGGCCGGCCCGCCCCCCAAGCTCCAGCGCGTCTTCCACCACGGGCTCAAGCCCGCCGACGCCGACGACGACGAGATACCGCGCCTGCTCGCCGAGGCCGGCCTCACCGTCCTGGCCGACGGTGAGACGACGCTGCCGCAGACCGAGTACCTCGCGGACGGCACCCGCATCGACCTGCCGGCACGCTGGTTCGTCCTCGCGGGCGCCTGACCGGGACCCGCGGCCCCGCGGCGGGCACGTGACCGTGCCCGGGTCGTAGCCTGTCCGCCGCCCGGCGCGTAACGTGACGGGACATGAAGATCCTCATCAGTGCCGACATGGAGGGGGCCACCGGAGTCACCTGGCCCGCCGACGTGCTGCCGGGGACGCCGCAGTGGGAGCGGTGCCGGACGATGTTCACCTCCGACGTGAACGCCGCCGTGGAAGGCTTCTTCGACGGCGGCGCCGACCAGGTGCTCGTCAACGAGGCCCACTGGACCATGCGCAACCTCCTCCTGGAGCGGCTCGACGAGCGGGCCGAGATGCTCACCGGCCGGCACAAGGCACTGTCCATGGTGGAGGGCGTCCAGCACGGTGACGTGGACGGCATCGCGTTCGTCGGCTACCACGCGGGCGCCGGCATGGCGGGCGTCCTCGCCCACACCTACCTCGCCAACCAGATCACCGGCGTGTGGCTGAACGGCGTCCGCGCCGGCGAGGGCCTGCTCAACGCGCACGTGGCCGCCGAGTACGGCGTGCCGGTCGTCCTCGTCACCGGCGACGACGTGACCTGCGAGGACGCGCTCGGATACGCGCCCGAGGCGCTGAAGGTCGCCGTCAAGGACCATGTGTCGCGGTACGCGGCCGTCTGCCGGACCCCGGCCCGGACCGCCGCCGCCATCCGCGCGGCGGCCAAGGAGGCCACCGGGCTGGCGGTCCGTCACCGGCCCGCTCAGGACGGCCCCTCCACGATCGCCGTCGAGTTCGACGCCGAACACCTGGCGTCGGCCGCCACCGTCGTCCCCGGCGTGGCGCGGACCGGTGAGCGGAAGGTGGCGTACACCAGCGCCACCATGTACGAGGGGATCAGGACGTTCAAGGCGGTCACCACGATCGTCTCCGCCGCCGTGGAGGAGCAGTATGGCTGATTCGCAGGCCCTGGACGAGGTCGTGGAGTTCACCTCCGGCCTGATCCGTATCGACACCACCAACCGCGGCGGCGGCGACTGCCGGGAGCGGCCCGCCGCCGAGTACGCCGCCGAACGGCTGGCCGGGGCCGGCCTGGAACCCCTGCTGCTGGAGCGCACCCCCGGCCGCACCAACGTCGTCACCCGGATCGCGGGCACCGACCCGTCCGCCGACGCCCTCCTGGTCCACGGCCACCTCGACGTGGTGCCCGCCGAGGCCGCCGACTGGAGCGTGCACCCGTTCTCCGGCGAGGTCCGCGACGGGGTCGTGTGGGGGCGGGGCGCCGTCGACATGAAGAACATGGACGCGATGATCCTCGCCGTGGTCCGGTCCTGGGCCCGGCAGGGCGTGCGGCCCCGCCGCGACCTCGTGATCGCGTTCACCGCGGACGAGGAGGCCAGCGCCGAGGACGGCTCCGGTTTCCTCGCCGACCGGCACCCCGAACTCTTCGAGGGCTGCACGGAGGGCGTCAGCGAGTCCGGCGCGTTCACCTTCCACGACGGGTCCGGACGGGAGATCTACCCGGTCGCCGTGGGGGAGCGGGGCACCGGCTGGCTCAAGCTCACCGCGCGCGGCCGGGCCGGGCACGGCTCCAAGGTGAACGGGGAGAACGCGGTGACCCGGCTCGCCGCGGCCGTCACCCGCATCGGCGAGCACGAGTGGCCGATCCGCCTCACCCCGACCGTGCGGGCCGCCCTGTCCCAGCTCGCCGCCCTGTACGGCATCGACGCCGGCTTCACCGACGTCGACCGGCTGCTGGAGAAGCTCGGGCCGGCCGCCCGGCTGGTCGAGGCGACCGTCCGCAACAGTGCCAACCCGACCATGCTGGACGCCGGTTACAAGGTCAACGTGATCCCCGGAGAGGCGGTCGCCCACGTGGACGGGCGCTTCCTGGCGGGCTTCGAGGAGGAGTTCACCGCCACGATCGACGAGCTGACGGGCCCGGACGTGCGGTGGGAGTTCGCCCACCGGGAGGTGGCCCTCGAAGCACCGCTGGACACGCCGGTGTACGCCGCGATGCGGGCGGCGGTGGGGGAGTTCGCGCCCGGCGGGCACGTGGTGCCGTACTGCATGTCGGGCGGCACGGACGCCAAGCAGTTCTCCCGGCTCGGCGTCACCGGCTACGGCTTCACCCCGCTGAAGCTGCCCCCGGACCTCGACTACCAGGCGCTGTTCCACGGCGTGGACGAGCGGGTGCCCGTGGAGGCGCTGCACTTCGGTGTCCGTGTCCTGGACCGCTTCCTGCGGACGGCCTGACCGATGGAGGACGCGATGCGCGAGGCGCCGTACGGCTCGTGGCCGTCTCCCGTCGACGCCGCGCTCGCCGCCGCGCACGACGGGCGGCCCGACTGGGTGGACATCGTCGGGGAGGAGACCTGGTGGACCGAGCCCCGGCCCGCCGAGGGCGGCCGGCGGACCCTGGTCCGGCGCCGGACCGACGGCGTCGAGGAGCCGGTGCTGCCCGCGCCGTGGAACGTGCGCAGCCGGGTCATCGAGTACGGCGGCCGGCCCTGGGCCGGGGCCGAACGCGACGGGCGGCCGCTGATCGTCTTCGTGCACCTCGCCGACCAGCGGCTGTACCGGTACGAGCCCGGCGGTGAGCCCCGTCCGCTCACCCCGTCCTCCCCGGTGCCCGGTGGACTGCGCTGGGCCGAGCCCCGGGTGGACCTCGCGCGCGGTGAGGTGTGGTGCGTGCTGGAGGAGTTCACCGGCGACGGCCCCGACGACGTACGGCGGGTCCTGGCCGCCGTACCGCTGGACGGCTCGGCCGCCGCTGACCGCGGCGCCGTCCGCGAACTCACGCCCGCCCGGCACCGGTTCGTCACCGGCGCCCGGCTCTCACCCGACGGGCGGCGGGCCGCCTGGCTGGCCTGGGACCATCCGCGGATGCCGTGGGACGGGACGGAACTGCTGGTCGCCGACGTGCGGGAGGACGGCCGGCTGGAGAACGCGCGGACGGTCGCCGGCGGACCCGAGGAGGCCGTCGCCCAGGTCGAGTGGTCCCCGGACGGCAGGCTGCTGTACACGAGCGACCGCGGCGGCTGGTGGAACATCTACCGCGACGGCACCCCGCTGTGCCCGCGCGAGGAGGAGTTCGGCGGACCGCTGTGGCAGCTCGGGCTGCGCTGGTTCGCGCCGCTCGACAACGGCCTGCTGGCGGTGGTGCACGGCCGGGGGCCTGCCGTCCTCGGCATACTGGACCCGGAGTCCGGTGAGATCGTCGACGCCGCCGGACCCTGGACGGAGTACACCGCGGCCCTCGCCACCCACGGCGAGCGCGTCATCGCGGTCGGCGCCGGCCCGCACACCGCCTACGAGGTGATCGAGCTGGACACCGTCACCGGCCGCGCCCGGGCCGTCGGCGCCCGGCACCGGGACGCCGTCGACCCGGCGTACTACCCGCGTCCCCGCCGGCGCACCTTCCCCGGCCCGGACGGCCGCGAGGTGCACGCCCACATCCACCCGCCCCACCACCCCCACCGGACCGCGCCCGACGGTGAGCTGCCGCCGTTCGTCATCTGGGCGCACGGCGGCCCCACCGGCCGGGCACCGCTCGTGCTGGATCTGTCGATCGCCTACTTCACCTCACGGGGCATCGGGGTCGCCGAGGTGAACTACGGCGGCTCCACCGGATACGGCCGGGCCTACCGGGAGCGGCTGCGCGAGCAGTGGGGCGTGGTCGACGTCGAGGACTGCGCGGCCGTCGCCCGCGCCCTCGCCGACGAGGGGACCGCCGACCCCGCCCGGCTCGCGATCCGGGGCGGCAGCGCCGGCGGCTGGACCGCCGCCGCCTCCCTGACCACGACCGACGTCTACGCCTGCGGGACCGTCCTGTACCCCGTGCTCGACCTCACCGCCTGGGGCCCGGGGGAGACCCACGACTTCGAGTCCCGCTACCTGGAGTCCCTGATCGGCCCGCTCGCCGAGGTGCCCGCCCGGTACGCCGAGCGCTCCCCGACCGCGCACGCCGACCGGCTCACCGTTCCCTTCCTGCTGCTCCAGGGCCTGGACGACGTCATCTGCCCGCCCGCCCAGTGCGAACGCCTCCTCGCCCGGATCGCCGGCCGGGGCGTGCCGCACGCCTACCTCACCTTCGAGGGCGAGGGACACGGGTTCCGGCGGGCCGAGACGACGGTCCGCGCCCTGGAAGCCGAACTGTCGCTGTACGCACAGGTGTTCAAGCTGCATCCGACACCTCCGGTGCCCAAGGTGGAGCTGACCCCGTGAACGAGCTCGTCCGACCCCGCCGGCTGGCGCCGGGCGCACGGGTGGCCGTCGTCGCCACCAGCGGGCCGGTGCCCGAGGAGCGGCTCCAGGCGGGACTCGACGTGCTGCGCGGCTGGGACCTCGATCCGGTGACCGGCCCCCATGTCCTGGACCGCCACCCCGAGTTGGGATACCTCGCGGGCACGGACGCCGACCGCGCCGCCGACCTCCAGAACGCCTGGTGCGACCCGGCCGTGGACGCGGTGCTCTGCGCCCGGGGCGGGTACGGCGCACAGCGCGTGATCGACCTGCTCGACTGGGAGGCGATGCGGGCGGCCGGCCCGAAGATCCTCGTCGGGTTCAGCGACGTCACCGCGCTGCACGAGGCCTTCGCCACCCGCCTGGGGCTGGCCACGCTGTACGGGCCGATGGCGGCCGGCGTCGACTTCGTGAAGAACACGCGGGCGCAGGAGCATCTGCGGGCCACGCTCTTCGCGCCCGAGACGGTCCGGGTGATCGCCTCCGGCGGCACGGCCCTCGTGCCCGGCCGGGCCCGCGGTGTCACCCTCGGCGGCTGTCTGTGCCTGCTCGCCGCGGAACTCGGCACGCTGCACGCCCGGCCCTCGGCGCGCGGTGGACTGCTCTGCCTGGAGGACGTGGGCGAGGAGACGTACCGGCTGGACCGGTACCTGACCCAACTTCTGCGCGCGGGCTGGCTGGAGGGACTGCGCGGCGTGTTGCTCGGCTCCTGGGAGGGCTGCGCCGACGAGGCCCGGCTGCGGCACCTGCTGGCCGACCGGCTCGGCGGACTCGGCGTCCCGGTCGCGGAGAACGTCGGATTCGGCCACTGCGCGGGCGCGTTGACGATCCCGTTCGGTGTCAGCGCCGAACTGGACGCCGACGGGGGCACGTTGACCCTGGACGAACCGGCGCTGCGCTGACCGTCCCGCCCGCCCGACCGCCGCCCGGCCGGCTCACCCGGACGGCGGCGCCCAACGTGCGGACCGGCGCCCCGGGTTCCACCCTGGTCGCATGAGCCGGAACACCAAGGAGAGCGACGGCCGGAGCGAGCTGGCCACGCCCGTCCGCATGACCGTCCTGGCGCTGGCCGTCCTCCTTCTGGTCTTCGTCTTCGAGAACACCGGCGCCACCCGCATCCGGCTGTTCGGGCCCGAGGTCACCCTGCCCCTGTGGACGGCCCTGCTCGCCACCGGGCTCATCGGCGGGCTGTGCGGGGCCTATCTCATGCGTCGCCGCGGCCAGTGACACCCTAAGCTGGCCGGATGCCGCACACCGCGCCCTCGCACCTCCCCGAAGGTTCCCGCGTCGCCCTCCGCCGCTTCACCCTCGCGGACGGTCCCGAGTTCACCGCACGGGCCCGGGAGAGCAAAGACCTGCACCGGCCGTGGCTCTTCCCGCCGTACAGCGACGAGGCGTACGCCGACTACGCCGGCCGGCTGATCGAGGATCCGGCCCGGGCCGGCTTCCTGGTGTGCGAGAAGGACGGCGGCGGCATCGCCGGGTTCATCAACATCAACAACATCGTCCGGGGCGGCTTCCAGTGCGGCGCCCTCGGCTACGGTGCCTTCGCGCACGCGGCCGGGCGCGGCCTGATGCGTGAGGGCCTGGAACTGGTGCTCGGGTACGCGTTCGGGCCGCTGGGCGGCCTGCACCGGCTGGAGATCAACGTCCAGCCCGGGAACACCGCCTCCATCGCCCTCGCCCGGGGCGCGGGTTTCCGCCTGGAGGGCTTCTCCCCGGACATGCTCCACGTCGACGGAGCCTGGCGCGACCACGAACGCTGGGCACTCACCGCTGAGATGCGCACATCCGTCTGACTCCGCGGCCCCGGCCCGTCGGCCGGGGCCGTCGCCGCCCTGCGGGTTGAGCCGCGCGCGGCGGCTTCCAGGGCGCCGGCGCAGATGCGCAGCGAGGCGCCCAGGATCTCCGTGCCGACGAGCCTGGCCGGGGCTGCCCGGACCGCGCGGGGCCACGGCGTTACCGGCTGTGCGCGGCGGGTACCCGCAGGGTATGGACCGTATTGATCACCTGGAACATCTGGACAAGCACCTTGTCGAAGAACTGGCACAGGTGGCACGCGAGACGGTACGGGACGAACTGCGCGAGCAGACCCGCAAGCAGCGGCGCACCGCCATGCTGTACGCCGCGTCGGGTGCCGCCGCCCTGTACGCGGGCGGTGCCGTGGCCCTCGCCGTGGGCCTGGCCCTGGCGACCGGACTGCCCGGCTGGGCCGCCGCGCTGATCACCGCGGCGCTGCTGGGCGTGGTGGCGTACGTGCTGCGCGGCGCCGCACGCCCCGGTCACGGCCACGGAGACCACACCCCGCACGCCCCGCACCGCGTGATCGGCGGCACCGCGCCGGGCGCCCCGCCCGGCGGCCTGGGCGGCATGCCGTACCCGCCGGCACCGTCGCAGCCCCCGACCGACCCCGACACCCCGCACCACCGGGCGTGACCCGTTCCGGGCCCTGCCCCGGCGCCCCGCTGGGCGGGGCGCCGGGGCGACCCGTTTTCTGTGCCGCCGACGACCTCCTCCTCGGCGGTCTCGTGCCCGCCGAGCAGCCGTGTGCGGGACGGAAGGCCCCGCGCCGCTCCCCGCCCCGTCCGCGGGCACCGGCACTCAGTCCCGGTCGAGCCGCGGCAGCACCTTCGCGCGGTGGAAGTCGAAGAACCCCCGCTGATCCTGCCCGATCTGGTTCACGTACACCCGGTCGAACCCGGCGTCGGCGAACGCCCGCGGCGCGGCGGCATGCTGGTCGAGCAGCATGTTGTACCAGAGCCCGTGCTCCGTACGGACGCACTCGTCGCGGTCGGTGCCGTAACAGACCTTGGTGCCGCCGCTGACGGGGCCGGTCCCGCCGCCCCCGCGGTACCCGGTGACCATCTCCCTGCGCGGCATCATCGTGATGTAGCCGTCGCCCACGCGGGCCGCCGGCGCGGTCGCCTTCGGGCCGAAGCCGGAGATGTCGATCGGTACGGGCTCGTCGGGGACGGTGTACAGACGCGCGTTCTCCACCGTGTAGTGGGCGCCTTGACGGTTGACCCCCTCGCCGGTGAACAGCCGGCGCATCACCTGGGTCGACTCCTCCAGCCGCCCGGGCGAAACGCCGCCGCGGCCCGCGCTCCCGCCCGGCGTACGGGTGACCCGCCCGGCGTTTGGGTACCCCGGCCCCGGTTACGCGGAAGTCCTCGGAGGAGCCACACCCCGAAGGCGCTCCGCACGCGAACGCGTCCAGGGGCGCCACCGGCCCGGGAGCCGGACGCCGTACCGCCGCGCCAGGGCGTCCGGCGGGCTCGCACGGGACCCGGCCCCACCGTCAGCGGCGCGGCCACCGGGCGGCCCGGAACGGCCGTCCGCACATCCCGGGAGGCGAACCATGACGCGCGAGACCGGCCGGACCCACCGCACGCACGAGAAGCACCAGCAGGGCGCGGAGCCCGCACAAAGCCAGCCGGGCGGTGAACCCGCCAGGAACCAGCCCGGCGGTGAGCCCGCACGGAGCCAGCCCGGCGGTGAGCCCGCCCGGAGCCAGCCGACCGGTGAGCCCGCCAAGGCCCGCCGGGCGCATCCGTCCCCCGGCCCCGTCAGGCGCACCGACACCCCCGAGCCCCATGACCCCCGCGACACCCGCGACACCCCCGACCCCGCGAACCCGTCCGACTGAACGACGAACGACGAACGCCGAACGCAGAACGCCGAGACCAAGGAGACTCATGAAGACCGCCGAACTGGCCGAACTGGGACAGCAGCTGCGTGTGGACAGCGTGCGGGCGTCCGCCGCCGCGGGATCCGGGCATCCCACGTCCTCGATGTCCGCCGCCGATCTGGTGGCCGTCCTGCTCGCGAACCATCTGCGCTACGACTTCGAACGCCCCGAGCACCCCGCGAACGACCGCTTCGTGCTCTCCAAGGGGCACGCCTCGCCCCTGCTGTACGCCGCGTACAAGGCGGCCGGCGCCATCGAGGACGGCGAACTCGTCACCTTCCGCAAGCTCGGCAGCCGGCTGGAGGGCCATCCGACGCCGCGGCGGCTGCCCTGGGTCGAGACGGCCACCGGCTCCCTCGGCCAGGGCCTGCCGGTCGGGGTCGGCATCGCCCTCGCCGGCAAGCGGCTGGACCGCAGCGACCACCGGGTGTGGGTGCTGTGCGGCGACAGCGAGCTGGCGGAGGGCTCGGTGTGGGAGGCCGCCGAACACGCCGGCTTCGAGAGCCTCGACAACCTGATCGCGATCGTGGACGTCAACCGGCTCGGGCAGCGCGGTCCGACCCGGCACGGTCACGACCTGGACGCCTACGCCCGCCGCTTCCAGGCGTTCGGCTGGCACACCGTCGAGATCGACGGGCACGACGTCGACAAGATCGACCGGGCGTACGGTGAGGCGCTGTCCACGACCGGGCAGCCCACCGCGATCCTCGCCCGCACCCTCAAGGGCAAGGGCGTCGCCGCCGTCGAGGACCGCGAGGGCCTGCACGGCAAGCCGCTGCCCGAGGCCGAGGACGCGATCGCCGAACTCGGCGGGCCGCGCGAGCTGCACGTCCGGGTCAGCGAGCCGCCGGCCGCCGCCGCGCTGCGCTCGGTCACCACCGAGGCGCTCCGGCTGCCGTCCTTCGACGTGGGGGAGGAGGTCGCCACCCGGGATGCCTTCGGCAAGGCCCTCGCCGCGCTCGGCGCCGCCCGCGGGGACGTCGTCGCCCTGGACGGCGAGGTCGGCGACTCCACCCGCACCGAGGAGTTCGGCAAGGCCTACCCCGACCGGTTCTTCGAGTGCTACATCGCCGAGCAGCAGCTCGTGGCCTCGGCCGTCGGCATGGCCGCACGGGGCTGGGTGCCGTACGCCTCCACGTTCGCCGCCTTCCTCTCCCGGGCCCACGACTTCGTGCGCATGGCGGCCATCAGCGGCTCCGGGATCAACCTGGTCGGCTCGCACGCGGGTGTGTCGATCGGGCAGGACGGGCCCTCGCAGATGGGCCTGGAGGATCTGGCGATGTTCCGGTCCGTGTACGGCTCGACCGTGCTCTACCCCTGCGACGGCAACCAGACCGCGAAGCTCGTCGCGGCCATGGCCGGCCTCGACGGCATCCGCTATCTGCGTACCTCCCGCGGCAAGACCCCGGTGATCTACGGGCCCGACGAGGAGTTCCCGGTGGGTGGCAGCAAGACGCTCCGCTCCAGCGAGGACGACCGGCTGACCGTCGTCGCGGCCGGGGTCACGGTGCCCGAGGCGCTGGCCGCCGCCGACCGGCTGGCCGAGGACGGCATCCGGGTGCGGGTCATCGACCTGTACTCGGTCAAGCCGGTCGACGCCGAGACCCTGCTCCGGGCCGCCGAGGAGACCGGCTGCCTGGTCACCGTCGAGGACCACCACGCCGAGGGCGGCCTCGGTGACGCCGTCGCGGAGGTGTTCGGCGACGGCCGGCCCGTGCCCCGCCTGGTCCGGCTGGCCGTGCGCACCATGCCGGGCTCCGCCGCCCCCGACGAGCAGCTGCACGCGGCCGGCATCGACTCCGTGGGCATCGCGGCCGCCGCCAGGCTGCTGGTCGAGGAGGAGGTCGTGCGCTGAGTGACGGCGGCGCGCCGACCCTGCGGCCGGGGAAGGTCCTCTTCCCCGGCCGACGGGGGCGCCCGTACTACATGGGTTACACACGTACCCGCTCTGACCAGGCGCGACGGTACGCGGACGGCATGCATGTGCTCCTGAAGGTTTGGCCAGGGGTGTTGCGGCCACACGCAGGGAGAGGTGGCCATGTCGAACACAGAGAACACATCACAGTCACAAAAATCGCGGGAAACGCACGACTCCGAGGAATCACAGGAGTCACGGGAGCCACAGGAGAACACAGGAAGGCACGCGGCGGGCGACCGCCGCCCGGCCCTCATGGAGGTGCTGCGTCAGGCGCGCGCCCAGCTCGCCGAACTCACCGGTCTCGAACCCGAGTCGGTGTCCTCGTTCGAGCAGACGGAGGACGGGTGGTCGCTGGAGGTCGAGGTCCTCGAACTGTCGAGGGTCCCCGACACGATGAGCCTGATGGGCAGCTACCAGGTCGAACTGGACCCGCAGGGGCAGCTCACCGGCTACCGGCGCGTCCGCCGGTACGAACGCGGCAGGGCCGACGCGCGCGGCGGCCGGTGAGTCACCGCCCCTGCCCGCCCGCACACACCGCGGCCTACTAGGCCGCGACCGACTACATGCGAGGAGGAATCGCCGGCATGACTGTTGTTCCGGCACAACAGACCGGAGGCGGAGGCGGCAGCAGCGGCCTCTACGACGTACTCGAACTGGTCCTGGACCGGGGCCTCGTGATCGACGCGTTCGTCCGCGTCTCTCTGGTCGGCATCGAGATCCTGAAGATCGACGTCCGGGTCGTCGTGGCCAGCGTCGACACCTATCTGCGCTTCGCCGAGGCCTGTAACCGCCTCGACCTGGAGTCCGGCCCGAACAAGAGCCCGGGCCTGCCCGAGATCGTCGGCGAGGTCACCGAGTCCGGCGCCCGCGGCAAGTCCAAGGGGGCGCTGTCCGGTGCCGCGGAGACCATATCCGACGCCTTCAAGCAGGCGCGCGAGGAAGGGGAGACCCAGTCCCGGCCGCGTGCCCGTAAGGCTACGGCGCGCCGGAAGGAGGAGCAGGAGTGAGCACCTACGTCTACGGGATCACCGCACGGTCCCACCCCGCGCTACCCGAGGGCATGACCGGCGTCGGCCAGCCGGCCCGCCCGGTGCGCCTCCTCACGGCCGGTGAGCTCACCGCCGTGGTCAGCGACGCCCCCGAGGACCTGCGCCCCAAGCGCAGGGACCTGCTCGCGCACCAGAACGTGCTGGCCGAGACCGGAGCGGGCGGCTGCATCCTGCCCATGCGCTTCGGCAGCGTCGCCGACGACGACGACTCCGTCACCCAGGTACTCACCGAGCGGGCCGAGCACTACCAGGAGCGGCTGCGGGAGCTGGACGGCAAGGTCGAGTACAACGTCAAGGCCACCCACATCGAGGAGGCCGTCCTGCACCTGGTGATGGCCGAGAACGCGGACCTGCGCGCCCTCGCGGAGGCCAACCGCCGGTCCGGCGGCGGCAGCTACGACGACAAGATCCGCCTCGGTGAGATGGTCGCGTCCGCAGTCAAGGCCAAGGAGGCCGTGGACGCGGGCGAGGTGCAGAGCCAGCTGGCACCGGCCGCCGCCGCGGTCAGCGTGGGCCCCGAGTCCACCGGCTGGCTGCTGAACGTGTCGTTCCTGGTGGCGCGGGACTCGGCCGAGCGCTTCCTGGCCGTCGTCGAGCAGGTCCGTGAGAACCACGCCCATCTGGAGCTGCGGGTCAACGGACCGCTGCCGCCCTACAGCTTCGTCGAACCCGGCCCCGCCCAGTCGGCCGGCAGTACGGCCGGCGCGGGCGCCGGAGCGCAGTAGCGCCCCCGGCCCGGACGGAGAGGAGAACACCATGGGACTGATCAGCGAGGTGCTGATGCTCCCGTTCGCGCCCGTGCGCGGCAGCGCGTGGGCCGTCAGACAGGTGCTCCAGGAGGCGGAACGGATCTACTACGACCCTGCCACCGTACGGGCCGAGCTCGCCCGCCTCGAAGAACAGCTCGAGGCGGGCGAGATCACCGAGGAGGAGTTCGACCGACGCGAGGACGAACTGCTCGACCGGCTGGAGACCACCGTGCGCTCCGGCGACACCACTGGCAACGGGACGTGACATGAACCGAACGGCACTGGGCCTCGCCGTAGGGGCCGGATACTTCCTCGGACGGACGAAGAAACTGAAGATGGCGCTCGCCGTCGGTTCCTTCGTGGCCGGGAAGAAGCTCAACCTCAGTCCGAAGATGCTCGCGGACGTGGTGAGCCAGCAGCTCCAGAACAACCCCCAGTTCAAGGAGATCGGGGACCAGCTGCGCCAGGACATGCGGGGCGTCGGCAAGGCCGCCACCGGGGCACTGGCCGAGCGGCAGATCAACGCGCTCGCCGACCGGCTGCACGGCCGCACCGCCCAGGTGCGCGACCAGCTGGCCGGCGTGACCCCGGGTGGCTCCGACGACGAGGCGGACGACGAGGAGGACGAGGACTACGAAGAGTCCGCGGACGAGTCCGCCGAGCCGGAGGACGAGGAGCCGGACGAGGAGGAGCCGGACGAGGAGGCGGGCGAGGAGGAGCCGGAGGAGGACGAGGAGCCGGAGGAGGACGAGGAGCCGGAGGAGGAGCCGGAGGAGAGGCCGGCGAAGAAGGCTCCCGCCAGGAAGGCTCCTGCCAAGCAGGCTCCCGCCAAGAAGGCCGCGGCCAAGAAGACGGCTCCGGCCAAGAAGGCGGCTCCCGCGAAGAAGCCCGCGGCCAAGAAGACGGGCGCGGCCGGCAAGACGGCCGCGAAGAAGACCGGTTCGGCCGGCCGGACCGCCCGGCGCGCGACCTCCCGGCAGTCGAAGGGCGGCGATGACCGATGACGGAGACCGGCGGATCGGCCACTTCCGCGGCCAAGAACAGTCCGCTGAGCGCCCTCGCCCACAGCGAGGCCGCCGACCGGCTGAAGGAGGAGGCCCAGGAGTATCTGTCCGCGCAGGCCACCCGGCTGCTGACCGGCCTCGGCCGGAAGCTCGGTGAGACCACCGGCAAGCTCAACGACATCGCCGAGGGCAACAGCCCGGGCTTCGCCAAGCTGGCACTCGACGGCGGGCGCAAACTCGCCGAGGGCAAGGGGCCCGTGCGCTCGGCGCTGGAGGTGGGCGCCTCCCGTGTCAAGGAGAACGTGATGGACGCCGTCAAGAACCTGGGGGGCGGCAAGGGCAAGAAGGGCGGCGCGGGCAAGAAGCCGGTCGTCATCATGGAGTCGGTCGATGTCGGCGTGCCACTGCGCACCGCCTACGACCAGTGGACGCAGTACCAGGACTTCTCCACCTTCGCCAAGGGCGTCAAGAGCGCCGGCCGCTCCGACGACACCCAGTCCGACTGGCAGGCCAAGGTCTTCTGGTCCAGCCGCAGCTGGAAGGCGAAGACGACCGAGCAGGTGCCGGACTACCGCATCCAGTGGACGTCGGAGGGCGCCAAGGGCACCACCAAGGGTGTGGTCTCCTTCCACCGGCTGGAGGAGAACCTCACCCGGGTGCTGCTGGTCATGGAGTACTACCCGGTCGGCCTCTTCGAGAAGACCGGCAACATCTGGCGCGCCCAGGGCCGCCGGGCCAGGCTGGACCTGAAGAACTTCGCCCGCTTCATCACCCTCAAGGGCGAGGCGGAGGACGGCTGGCGCGGTGAGATACGCGACGGCGAGGTGGTCAAGAGCCACGAGGACGCCGTCGCCGAGGAGGAGTCCGAGAACGACGAGGACGCCGAGGGCGCCGAGAACGACGAGGACGCCGAGGGCGCTGAGGAGTCCGAGGACGCCGAGGACGAGGACTCCGGGGAGCCCGAGGCCGAGGCGGAGGACCAGGAGGACGACGAGGCCCAGGAAGGCGACGAAGAGGGCTACGAGGACGAGGCCGAGGCGTACGAGGACGAGGAAGAGGGCCCGTACGAGGACGAGGAGGCCGCCGAGGACGAGGAGCCCGCGGAGGACGAGGAGGAGCCCGCGGAGGACGCGTACGAGGACGAGGAAGAAGAGGAAGAGGAAGAGGAACCCGAGTACGCCGAGAGCCGGGGCCGTCGATGACGATGCCCGGCCGTCTCCCCGAGCCCTATGGCCAGGGCTCGGGGGCCAACCTCGCCGACATCCTCGAGCGCGTGCTCGACAAAGGAATCGTCATCGCGGGTGACATCAGGATCAACCTGCTCGACATCGAACTGCTCACCATCAAGCTGCGGCTGATCGTCGCCTCGGTGGACAAGGCCAAGGAAATGGGCATCGACTGGTGGGAGACGGATCCGGCCCTGTCCTCCCGCGCCCGCCGGGACGAGCTGGCCCGGGAGAACGCCGAGCTGAGAGAACGCCTTGCCCGGCTGGAGGAGCTGGAGTCGGGCCACGCGCCGAAGGAGGCACCATGACCGGACTGCGGTACGTCTACGCCGTCTGCCGCCCCTTCGGGACGCCCCTACAGGCCCAGCTGACGGGCATCGGGGGCGCCCCGCCGGCGCTCGTGCGCCACCACGGGCTGGTCGCGGTCGTCAGTACGGTCTCGGAGGCCGACTTCTCCGAGGAGGCGCTCAAGGCCCGCCTGGAGGACCTGGACTGGCTGTCCGCGACCGCCCGCGCCCACCAGGGCGTGATCGACGCGCTCACCACGGTCACCACCCCGCTGCCGCTGCGGCTCGCGACGGTCTTCCGGGACGACAGCGCCCTGCGCACGATGATCGAGACCCGTGAGGACAGCTTCCGGCGTCTGCTCGACCGCCTGGACGGCCGGGTCGAGTGGGGGGTGAAGGTGTACCTGGAGGAGGAGCCGGCAGCCGAGCCGGCTTCCGCCGCCGCGGCGAAGCCTTCGAGCGGACGGGACTACCTGCGCCGCCGGCGTGAGCACAGTCACGCGCAGGAGGACCGGTGGCAGCGGGCCGAGGCGTTCGCACGGTCCCTGCACGAGCGCCTCTCCGGCCCCGCCGAGGATCACCGGATGCACCCCCCGCAGAACGCGGCTCTCTCCGGCGCCGCGGGGCGCAATGTGCTCAACGCGGCCTACCTGGTGCCGCGCGCCCACTCCGAGGAATTCGTGGAACTGGTCGACCGTACGAAGGACGAGGCACCCGGGATCCGTGTGGAACTCACCGGCCCCTGGGCCGCGTACTCGTTCACCGGAGAGGACGCGGCGGCGGAGGAGGTGCGGTGACCGTAGTCGAACGCCGCGAGATCGCCCTGGTCGACCTCCTGGACCGACTGCTGGCCGGCGGGGTCGTCCTCACCGGCGACATCACGCTGCGCATCGCGGACGTCGATCTCGTCCGCATCGACCTCAACGCCCTGATCAGCTCCGTGAACGAGCAGGTCCCGTCGCCCTTCGAGGAACTCACATGACCGAGAGCCCGGCCGAGGGCCCGCGGCGCAAGCGGCTCGACCTGGAGCCCGACACCGTCGAGCGCGACCTGGTGAAACTCGTGCTCACCGTGGTCGAGCTGCTGCGCCAGCTCATGGAGCGGCAGGCCGTGCGGCGCTTCGACACCGGGGACCTGACCGAGGAGCAGGAGGAGCGGATCGGGCTCACCCTGATGCTGCTGGAAGACCGGATGGCCGAGCTGCGGGACCGGTACGGACTGCGGCCCGAGGACCTCAACCTCGACCTCGGGCCGCTCGGACCGCTGCTTCCCCGGGACTGACCCACCGGCCGCCGGCCGGTCTCACCACCGGTACCAGCGGCCCCGCCCGCCGCCCGCGCCCGTGCCGCGGAACAGGAATCCCAGCAGCCATATGACCAGGACGGCCAGGGCGACCCACCACAGGATCTTCAGCGCGAATCCGGCACCGAAGAGAATCAGTACCAGAAGCAGTACCAGCAGGATGGGAACCATGGTGCGCACCTCCTGCGCGCCGGGTTTCCCGAAGTCCGCGGATCAGGCTTCCTTCCGGCACAGGATCTCCCCGTGCAGGACCGCGAACCAGCCGTCCTCCCGCCGGCCCCACTCCCGCCAGGCCTCCGACACCGCCCGCAGCTGCTCCGCCGTCGCGTGACCGCCCTCCGTCACCCGGTCGGCGTAGGCGGAGGCGCGGGTGCGGTCCGCCCACAGGCCGCTCCACCAGGCCCGCTCCTCGGGCGTGGCGAACGTCCAGGTACTGGAGGTGGCCGTGACGTCCCGGAGCCCGGCGGCTCGCGCCCACGCCGTCAGCCGGCGCCCCGCGTCCGGTTCACCGCCGTTGGCGCGGGCCACCCGCTCGTACAGGTCCAGCCAGTCGTCCAGGCCGGGCAGCGCCGGATACCAGGTCATCGCCGCGTAGTCCGCGTCGCGTACGGCGATGAACCCGCCCGGCCTCGTCACCCGGTGCATCTCGCGCAGCGCCTGCACCGGGTCGCCCACGTGCTGGAGCACCTGGTGGGCGTGTACCACGCAGAACGTGTCGTCCGGGTGGTCCAGGGCGTGGACGTCGGCCACCGCGAAGTCGACGTTCGTCAGGCCGCGGGCGGCGGCGGTGGCCCGGGCCTGCTCCAGGACGCCGGGGGCGTGGTCGACGCCGGTGACATGGCCGTCCGGGACCAGCTCCGCCAGGTCGGCGGTGATGGTGCCGGGGCCGCAGCCGATGTCCAGCACGCGCATGTGGGGCTTGAGCGCGCCGAGCAGATAGGCCGCGGAGTTGGCGGCGGTCCGCCAGGTG
The DNA here is from genome assembly GCF_043080665.1 of Streptomyces sp. NPDC014991. NCBI lineage: Bacteria > Bacillati > Actinomycetota > Actinomycetes > Kitasatosporales > Streptomycetaceae > Streptomyces > Streptomyces sp. NPDC014991. Next base: position 71,510 of record NZ_JBIBVY010000014.1, on the reverse strand, counting down.
TGCGAACGCAGCACCGACTCGTGGTGCCCGTGCGTGTAGACGGCGGTCTCCTGCGCCTTCGGCATGGCTGTACCCCTCAACCCCTCGTCGGCGGACCGGCCGGCCCGTCCACCGGTCCGCCTCACGGTACGCCCGCCACCCGAATGATGAGATGCGCGTTTCGCCATACGGACTGACGTCTCGTCAGGCAGAGGCGTCCAGCGGGCGGTACACCGTCAGGGCCTCGGGCAGCTTCTCCAGCCGCACCTCGTCCGACACCGTCGTCACCTCGCCGTCGTAGGCCAGCGGGGTGCCGGGGGCGATGCCGGTCAGCCGCAGCCGCTTCACCTGTACCGCCGCGTGCGCGGGCGACCGGGTCAGCGGGCCCGCGGCCGCCGCCGCGAGCAGCCGCAGCGCGGGCCTGCGGCTGCCGTGCACCGCCCGCACGTCCAGCAGACCGTCCGCGAGATCGGTACGGCGGCCCGGGGCGAGCCCCATCCGGTGGTAGACCCCGTTGCCGACGAACAGCAGCCACAGCGGCCGCCGTTCACCGCCCGCCACCACCTCCAGCGGGTGCCGGCCGGCACGTAGCACCCGCAGTGCCCCGAGAACCCCGGCGGACCAGCCGCCGATCCGGTGCGACCAGCGGTCCCGCGCCCGCACCAGCTCCGGGTACACGCCGAGGCTGAGCGTGTTCAGGAACACGCCCTCCGTGTCCTCGGTGACGAACCGGCCCACGTCCACCCGGACCGCCTCGCCGTGCCGGACCGCCCGGGCCAGCTGCCGTTCGTCCTCCACGCCCAGGTCGTAGGCGAAGTGGTTCAGGGTGCCGCCGGGCAGTACCGCGAGGGGCAGACCGTGCCGCAGAGCGGTTGCGGCCGCCGCGTTCACCGTGCCGTCGCCGCCGCACACCCCGAGCACCCGCGCCCGGGCCGCCGCCTTGTCCAGCTCTTCGGCGACGTCCTCGGGCGCGCACTCGACGATCTCCGCCTCCGGCAGCGCGTCCTGCAGCGCGCGCACCCGGTCCGCCGTGCCCGACGCCTGGTTGGCGACCACCACCAGGCCGTCGCCCTCGGGCAGGGCCGGGGCCGCGGCCCGCGGGCGAGCGGAGTCCCGGACCTGGGCCCGGGTCGGGACCAGGCGCCGTACCAGGAAGGCGGCGCCGGCGCCGAGCGCGGCCCCGGCCAGCACGTCGCTCGGGAAGTGCACCCCGGTGTACACGCGGGACGCCGCCACCGAGAGCGCCACCGGCGCCACCGCGGCACCCCACGCCGGCGACTCCAGGGCGACCCCGGTCGCGAAGGCCGCGGCGGAGGCGGCGTGCCCGGACGGGAAGGAGGTGGTGATCGGCTGCTGCTTCAGCCGCCGCACGAGCGGCACCGGATCCAGCACCGGCCGGGCCCGGCGCACCGACCGCTTGCCGATGGTGTTGATCGACAGTGAGGCCAGGCTGAGCGAGGCCAGCCCCCGGACGGCCGCCCGGCGGGCCCGTGGCGTGCGGCTGGCGGCCATCGCGGCGGCCACCCCGAACCACAGCACTCCGTGGTTCGCGCCGCGGCTCAGCCGGGGCAGCACCCCCTCGGCCCCCGGCCAGTTCCAGGCGGCGGCGGCCTGGAAGAGCCGGCCGTCGAGCGTGAGGGCCGTGCGCAGCGGGGTCCGGGCTGCGGAGGCGGGGACAGTCAGGTCCAGGTCTGGGCTCATGGGGTGCGCTTACCCGCAAGCTCACGTTTCTTGTGCCGCCCCGCCGGGCGTCACCGCCTCGGGCGGGCCGGGCGGGGAGAGCCGCGCCCGGGCCCTCGCGGAGTGCGGCCCCGTCGCCGCCCGGCCGCCGCGGGCGGCGACGGGGCCGGTGATAACGGTTTGCCCCGGGTCCTGGCCGACCCGGAGAATGCCTGCCCATGGGACATCTGGAAGCCGCGCACCTCGAGTACCACCTCCCCGACGGCAGGACTCTGCTCGGTGACGTGTCCTTCCGGGTCGGCGAAGGCGCCGTCGTGGCCCTGGTCGGCCCGAACGGCGCCGGCAAGACCACCCTGCTGCGGCTGATCTCCGGCGAGCTGAAGCCGCACGGCGGCACGGTCACCGTCGGCGGCGGCCTCGGCGTGATGCGCCAGTTCGTGGGCTCCGTACGCGACGAGACGACCGTCCGGGACCTGCTCGTCTCCGTCGCCCCGCCCCGTGTCCGCCAGGCCGCGAAAGCCGTCGACGAGGCCGAGCACGCCCTCATGACCGTCGACGACGAAGCCGCCCAGATGGGGTACGCGCAGGCCCTGTCCGACTGGGCCGAGGCCCGCGGCTACGAGGCCGAGACCCTGTGGGACATGTGCACCACCGCCGCGCTCGGCATGCCGTACGAACGCGCCCAGTGGCGGCAGGTGCGCACCCTCTCCGGCGGTGAGCAGAAGCGGCTCGTGCTGGAGGCGCTGCTGCGCGGCACCGACGAGGTCCTGCTGCTGGACGAGCCGGACAACTACCTGGACGTGCCCGGCAAGCGCTGGCTGGAGGAACAGCTCCGGGAGACCCGCAAGACGGTCCTGTTCGTCTCCCACGACCGCGAACTCCTCGCCCGCGCCGCGGAGAAGATCGTCTCCGTGGAGCCGGGTCCGGCGGGCGCCGACGCCTGGGTGCACGGCGGCGGTTTCGCCACCTACCACGAGGCCCGCCGGGAACGCTTCGCCCGCTTCGAGGAGCTGCGCCGCCGCTGGGACGAGAAACACGCCCAGCTGAAGAAACTGGTCCTCAGTCTCCGGCAGGCCGCCGCCGTCAGCCATGAGATGGCCTCCCGCTACCAGGCCGCGCAGACCCGCCTGCGCAAGTTCGAGGAGGCAGGCCCGCCGCCGGAGCCGCCCCGCGAGCAGGACATCACCATGCGTCTGAAGGGCGGCCGGACCGGCATCAGGGCCGTCACCTGCGAGGCCCTGGAGCTGACCGGTCTGATGCGGCCGTTCGACCTGGAGGTCTTCTACGGCGAACGGGTCGCCGTCCTCGGCTCCAACGGCTCCGGCAAGTCGCACTTCCTGCGCCTGCTCGCCGGTGAGGACGTGACCCACACGGGGCAGTGGAAGCTCGGCGCGCGCGTCGTGCCCGGCCACTTCGCCCAGACCCACGCCCACCCCGAACTCCGGGGCCGCGCCCTCCTCGACATCCTGTGGAAGGAGCACGCCCAGGACCGTGGGGCCGCCATGTCGCGGCTGCGCCGTTACGAACTGACCCAGCAGGCCGAACAGAGCTTCGACCGCCTCTCCGGCGGCCAGCAGGCCCGGTTCCAGATCCTGCTGCTGGAGCTCGCGGGCGCCACCGCGCTCCTGCTGGACGAGCCGACCGACAACCTCGACCTGGAGTCCGCCGAGGCCCTCCAGGAGGGCCTGGAGGCGTTCGAGGGGACGGTCCTCGCGGTCACCCACGACCGCTGGTTCGCCCGCTCCTTCGACCGCTTCCTGGTCTTCGGCAGCGACGGCCGGGTCCGTGAGACCTCCGAACCGGTGTGGGACGAACGCCGGGTCGAGCGCGCCCGGTGACTCCTCGGGGAAATCGTCCGGGGGCAGTGGCTGCCGGGCGGGTACCCGGACCGCATGAACGAACACGATGAGCGGGGCACCACCACGACCGGAGTCGATCCCAGCCGGCTGGACGACCAGCAGCTCATGAAGGAGCTGGAGACGATCCACCGCACGCGCCACGACACCCTGCTGTACGGCTCGAACGACGCGCTGCGGGCCCACAACGAGCGTATGGCGCAGCTGGAGGGCGAGTACCTGCGCCGCAACCCGCGCCGCCTGGTCAGCGCGGCCCGGACCCGCGAGGGCGCCCGGGAACGCGGCAGCGGCGAGACGGCGGCCCCGGGCACGTCCGGCACCTGAACCGGCACAGTCGCCGCAACCGGTGCCGGCACCCGCCGCAACCGGCACCCCGGCAGCGACAGGGCCGGCCCCCACGGGCCGGCCCCGACGCATCCGGGTACGGTCAGCCGCGTACGGTCAGCCGGCCTCGCCGGCGAACACGTGCAGGAACGCGTCGCAGAACGCCTTCAGGTCGTCCGGCTTGCGGCTGGTCACCAGCTTGTTGGAGCCGTGGTCGCAGATCTTCACCTGCTCGTCCACCCAGGTCCCGCCGGCGTTCTCGATGTCCGTGCGCAGACTCGGCCAGGAGGTCAGCACGCGGCCACGGACGACGTCCGCCTCCACCAGCGTCCACGGCGCGTGGCAGATCGCGGCCACCGGACGGCCCTGCTCGAAGAAGTCCTTCACGAACGCGACGGCCTTCTCGTCCATCCGCAGGAAGTCCGGGTTCGCGACCCCGCCCGGCAGTACCAGACCACCGAACGACCCGGCCGACGCCTCACCCACCACCTCGTCCACGGGGAACGTGTCCGCCTTGTCCAGATGGTTGAACGCCTGGATCTTCCCGGACTCCGTCGACACCAGCACCGGCTCGTGCCCCGCGCCGGTGGCCGCCTCCCATGGCTCGGTCAGCTCCACCTGCTCGACGCCCTCGGGTGCCACCAGAAACGCGATACGCATGATCCTCAGTTTCCTTTCACTTTGCGCAACTCCAGCTCTCCCCGCTCACGTCCCGCCCGCCAGCGCCTCCGCCAGCTGCTGCGCGTTCTCGTAGCGGCTCCCGTGCGGCAGGGCGGCCACGGCGTCGATCAGCCCGCCGGGCGCGTTGTTCCGCCGCAGTGCCCGGGCCACCTCACCCGGCTTCGCCGGGAACGCGTGCCGGTTCAGGTGCCGGGCCAGCTCCAGCCTCGTCCGCTCCAGCGACGCCGCGGAGCCCAGACCGCCCACCGGGCCGCTCCAGACCTCCGGATCGTCGTCCGCGGCCGGTTCCGGGTCGTTCCACTCCTCGACGCGCGTGGGATGCCCGGACCTCAGCAACCCCCTCAGTTCGTGCTTCATCTCGTCGTCACGGTGGACGCTCAGCCGGTCACTGCCTCGCTGCATGTCTCCCTCCAGAGGGTCGACGGTCCGCACCGCGTACCCCGGCGCACACATCCGACACGGGTTCCGCCCCGCTGTCGGACAACGGATCTCAGCCGCGTACCCGGCGGGCGGCCTCGGATGCGGCACCGGGCGTGGTCACGAATAGATGACTACTACACCGAGAACAACACACGGTCTTCACAGGGGCGCTACGGTCAACGCTCCGACGCGCCCTGGGGGGACACATGGACAACCCGTACAACACGCCGCCACGGCCGCCTGTCACGACGAGGCCGAGGTGGGGGCGCAAGCGATACGTACTGCCCGCGATCGGACTCGCCTTCTTCCTCGGCGTGGGCGCCGGCGCCGGCGGCCAGGAAAACGAGCACGATGTGAAGGCGGCGGCCGCGAAGGTGCGGCCCACCGCGACTGTCACCGCGACGGCCACGGCCACGGAGACCGCGACGCCCGCGCCCGGGCCGACGGTGACGGCGACGGCGACGGCGACGAAGACGGTCAAGGTGAAGGTGCGGGTGACCGTCACCGCGCACGCGGCCGCCGCGGGCTCGGGAGGCGGCGGTGCCGTATCCGGCGGGTCGTCCGGAAGCGGGAGCTCGAGCTCCTCGGGTGGTTCCGGCGATGCCGGAACCGGCGCTACCGCTCGCTGCAACGACGGCACCTACTCGTACGCCGCCCATCACCAGGGCGCGTGCTCGCACCACGGGGGAGTAGCGGTCTTCTACAGGTAGGCCGGTTCCGTGGTCCACGTGCGAGGAGGGCCCGGCCGGCGGCATCGACGGCCGGGCCGTCCCGCTCACGCGGACTCCTCAACGGTGTTCGCCACGCGTCCGGCGGTGCCGTCCGACAAACCGCACGGCTACTTCTTCTCCCTGCCCGGCAGGAACTCCTGGACCTTCGCCTTCAGCCCCTGTCTGATCATCGAACCCCGGTCGGCGTCGCCCTTCAGGACCGACTTGGCCGTCGCTTCCATCTGCTCCCAGGTGGCGTGCGGCGGGATCGGCGGTACGGCCGGGTCGGTGAGGAACTCGATCACCGCCGGCCCGTCCGCCTCCAGGGCCGCCCGCCAGCCCGCTTCCACGTCCTCGGCCTTCTCCACCGGATGCCGGCCAGGCCGAGAGAGCGGGCGAACGCCGCGTACTGCACGTCCGGGAGGGACTGCGACGGCAGGAACGACGGGGCGCCCTCCATCGCGCGCATCTCCCAGGTCACCTGGTTCAGGTCCTGGTTGTTCCAGACGGCCACCACGAGCCGCGGATCGGACCAGCGGTCCCGGTACTTCGCCGCCGTGATCATCTCGGCCAGGCCGTTCATCTGCATCGCCCCGTCCCCGACGAGGGCGAACACCGGCCGGTCCGGGTGGGCGAACTTCGCCCCGATCGCGTACGGCACCGCCGGGCCCATCGTCGCCAGCGTCCCCGACAGCGAGCCCCGCATGCCCGGCCGCATGGTGATGTGCCGTGCGTACCAGTTCGCGACCGAGCCGGAGTCGGAGGTCACGATCGCGTTGTCGGGCAGCAGCGGATCCAGCGCCCGGGCCACGTACTCGGGGTTGATCGGGTCGGCCGACTGCCCGGCCCGCCGGTCCATCGTCTCGTGCCAGCGCCGCACGTTCGCGCACACCGTGTCGCGCCACTCGCGCCCGCCCCGGTTCCCTTCCAGCATCGGGATCAGCCGCCGCAGCGTCGCCCGCGCGTCGCCGACGAGGTTCACCTCGTACGGGTAGCGCATGCCGATCATGTGCGGGTCGATGTCGATCTGCACCCCGCGTGCCGTGCCGAAGTCCGGCATGAACTGCGAGTACGGGAACGACGAACCGATCGTCAGCAGCGTGTCGCAGTCCCGCATCATCTCGTACGACGGCCGGCTGCCCAGCAGACCGATCGGCCCGGTGACGTACGGCAGTCCGTCACTCAGCACGTCCTTGCCGAGCAGTGCCTTCGCCACCCCGGCGCCGAGCAGCTCGGCGATCTCCTGCACCTCCGCGACCGCGCCCGCGGCACCCTGGCCGATCAGGACGGCGACCTTGACGCCCTCGTTCAGCACGTCCGCGGCCCGGCGCAGCGCCTCGTCCGTCGGGGTCGCCGTGCACTCGCTCATGCCCAGGCTGGAGGGCACCATCTTGAACTCGTGCGTGGGCGGCGAGTAGTCCAGCTCCTGCACGTCACCGTGAATGATCAGCGCCGTCGGGCAGCGCCGGGCGTACGCGGTGCGGATCGCCCGGTCGAGCACGTTCGGCAGCTGCTCCGGCACCGTCACCGTCTCCACGAACTCCGAGGCGACGTCCTTGTACAGGGTGTGCAGGTCGACTTCCTGCTGGTAGGAGCCGCCCATCGCGGTGCGGTCGGTCTGGCCGACGACGGCCAGCACCGGCACGTGGTCCAGCTTGGCGTCGTACAGGCCGTTGAGCAGGTGGATGGCGCCGGGCCCCGACGTCGCCGCACACACGCCGACACGGCCGCTGAACTTGGCGTACCCCACCGCCTCGAAGGCGGACATCTCCTCGTGCCGCGACTGGATGAAACGCGGCTGGTCCTCGGCCCGGCCCCAGGCGGCCAGCAGCCCGTTGATGCCGTCGCCGGGATAACCGAAGACCTGCCCCACACCCCAGGCACGCAGACGCTCGAGAATGTGGTCGGAGACCTTGGTGCTCATGGAGAGACCTCCCCGGTGCGGTGCGAAGCCGACGATCCGGCCGGCGCGGTCCGAGTCACCTGCCCGGGGGTCGGAGAACCCCGGGCCGGCCGCTGCGGCGGGCCTTGTCACCCGCCTGGCCCCGTGTGTCCCGCGAATGGGGTCCGGCCGCGCGCGGTACCGCGCCGGGCGGGCTGTGATGGCAGCGAGGGCGCGACCCGTGCCCCGTACCCGGGCGCCGCACGGCGATGCCGTCGTACCGGTGCGCCGGCGTAGCACCGTCCGACCGCCCCGCCGCCCGTCGAGGAGCCCCTCCCATGCGCCGCACCGTCCGCGCCCTGTCCGTCGCCTTCGCCGTCGGTGCCGCGCTCGCCCTGACCGGGCCCACCGCCGTCGCCGGCCCCGCCGCCGTCACCCCGTCCGCCCCCTCCGCCCCCTGCGGCGCCCTGCCCGGAGCGGCGCCGGACCCCCTCCGCGCCGCTTCGCCGGACGGCGCCTGCCCGTCCGCCCCCGGAGGCACCGACGACGCGTGCGAGGAGGGCGCACCCTGCGCAGGCGAGGAGGACACGCTGTGCGAGGAGCAGTGCCAGGATCCCGGCAGGGACGACGCCGGCAGGGACGACACCGGCAGGGACGACACCGGCAGGGACGACACCGGCAGGGACGACGACGGCGGGGAGGTCGCCGGCGAGCAGGACGGAGGTGGCTGGGAGGACGGGGGCAGGGAGAGCGCCGGTAGGGACGGCGGCGCCAAGCAGGACGGCGGCCAGGAGAGCGCCGGAAGGGAAGACGGGGGCAAGCAGGACGGCGGCCAGGAGAGCGCCGGAAGGGAAGACGGGGGCAAGCAGGACGGCGGGAAGCAGGACGGCGGGAAGCAGGACGGCGGGAAGCAGGACGGCGGGAAGCAGGACGGGGGCAAGCAGGACGGGGGCAAGCAGGACGGGGGCAAGGAGAGCGGTGGTAAGGGGTGCGCCGGCGCGGCTCCCTGTATCGACGGCGGTCACCACTGCGCGGAGACCCCCGGCGGGTCCTGCCCGGACGGCCGTCCGGTCTGCCGCGAGTCCCGCGACAGCGCCGGATGCGCCCCCGCCACCGTCCAGCGCGGGGTGGAGGCGGGCGAGGGCGGCGCCTTCGACGACTCGGTGCCCGCGCTCGTGACCGGCGGCGTGTTCATCGCGGCGGCCTGCGCGGGAGCCGGGTACCGGCTGTACGGCCGCAGGCGCTCCGCGGGGGACCGGTCCACGGAGAGGTGACCGGGCGGCCCCGCTGCCGCCCATGGAGAGCCGCCGGGCGGGTACCCACCTGTGCGGGAGCACGGCGACGGAACCACCGGCGGCGCACGGCGAGGAGAGCATCCCCGGCGGGGCGCCCCAGGGGCCCGGGCCCACCACGCGGCCCGCACGGGACACAACGGCGGACACGGACGGGAGCAGCGGGACCCGGACGGACAGCGCGGCCCGGACCGGGCGGCGCGACGGCACGACGGACTGCGCGGAGGCGGACATGCGGCGGACGGATCCCGGCGAGAACCACGGCCCCGTCCGCTACGGCCCGCCCCTCCCCGCCGACGGCCTGCCCGTCCTCCCCGAACTGTCCGCCGTCCTCGCCGCCGCCGCGAGCCGCGCCGACGCCCAGCCCGTCGGCGGCGCCCCCGCCCTGCTGGAGGCGGCGTGCGGCTACTGGACCCGGCGCGGACTGTCCACCGTCCCCGACCAGGTGGCCGCCGGCCCCGGTGCCCCCGCCCTGCTGCTCGCCCTGACCGCCGCCCTCGCCGGTGACGGCGCCGACGTCCTCGCGCCCCGCCCGTGTGCCGCCTGGTGGGCGCCGTACGCCCGGATCCTCGGCCGGCCCGTCTACCACGTGCCGACGACCGCCGAGAGCGGCGGTGTCCCGGACCCGTACGCCTTGCTGGAGACCGTCCGCCGGATCCGCGCCGAGGGCGGTGACCCACGGCTGCTGGTGCTGTCCGTCGCAGACGACCCCACCGCCACCGTCGCCCCGCCCGAACTGCTGCTCGAAACCCTGGAGGCCGCCACCGCCGAGGGCCTGCACCTGGTCAGCGACGAGACGTGGCGCGACACCCTGCACGCCCCGCACGAGACGGTCCTGCTCAGCCCCGCCGAGATGCGGCCCGACCGGGTCACCGTCGTCACCGACCTGGCCGGCGCCCTGCTGCCCACCGGCTGGCCCGCCGCCGTCGCCCGCTTCCCGGCCACCGGCACCGGACGGCACCTGCACGCGCGCGTGCTCGACATCCTCACCGCACTCGGCGCCCGCATCGCCGCGCCGGTCGCCGCCGCCGCCGGCTACGCCCTCGACGAGCCCCCGCCCGTCACCGAGCGGCGGGAGGCCACCGTACGGCTGCACGCGCGCGTGGCCGCCGCCGCGCACACAGCGGTGGTCGCCGCGGGCGCGCTCGCCCGGCCGCCGCAGGCCGGCCGCCACCTGTACGCCGACCTCGGGCCGCTGCGCGAGCCGCTCGCCGCCCGGGACGTCGGTGACGCGCAGGAACTGGAGGACGTCCTCACCGCCCGGCTCGGTATGCCCGCGCCCGGCGGTCACCGCTTCGGTGACGATCTGGGAGCGCTGCGGGTACGGCTCTCCACCGGAGCCCTGCTGGGCGGCACGGCGGAGGAGCGCCTGGCATGCCTCACGTCCCCCGCACCGCTGGAACTGCCCCACCTCCACGACGCGTTGACCTCCCTGAGGTCGGCCTTCGGCGATCTCCGCGACGACGCTCAGCGACGGGAGTCTCCTCGATGACGCAGACGCACGAGTCCGGTCCGGCCCCGACGACCACGGCGGCCGGCGCACCCGGCACGCCGGCCCCGCTCGCGCCCCCCTCCCCGCCGCCGGCCGAGCCCCGCCCGCCGGCCGAGCCCCGCCCGCCGGCCGAGCCCCGCCCGCCGGCCGAGCCCCGCCCGCTGGGCGAGCACCGGGTGTGGCCCCGCACCTTCCACGACCGGTTGACCGCCCCGCTGCCCGGCCTGAGGGCCATGGCCCGCTTCGCCCGCGAAGGCGCCGTACGCCCCGGCCCCGACGGCCTCGCCGACCTTCCCCGGCTGCCGTACGAGCCGGCGCCGCTGCCCCGTGTCGACACCCGTACCCTCGCCGTCACCTGGGCGGGGCACGCCAGCTGGGTCGTCCGCATCGGCGGGCTCACCGTCCTCACGGATCCCGTCTGGTCCCGCCGCATCCTCGGCACCCCGGCCCGCATCACCCCGGTCGGCGTGCCCTGGGACTCCCTGCCCCGCGTCGACGCGGTCGTCATCAGTCACAACCACTACGACCACCTGGACGCCCCGACCCTGCGCCGACTCCCGCGCCACACCCCGGTGTTCGTGCCCGCCGGGCTCGGCCGCTGGTTCCGCCGGCGCCGGTTCACCTGCGTCACCGAGCTGGACTGGTGGGAGGGGGCCGAACTGTCCGGCGTCCGCTTCGACTTCGTGCCGGCCCACCACTGGTCCAAGCGCTCCCTGACCGACACCTGCCACAGTCTCTGGGGCGGCTGGGTCCTCACCGCCGCCGAAGGACAGCGCCTGTACTTCGCCGGCGACACCGGCTACGGCCACTGGTTCTCCCGCATCGGCCGCCGCTACCCCGGTATCGACCTCGCCCTGATGCCCGTCGGCGCCTACGACCCCCGCTGGTGGCTAGGCGACGTCCACTGCGACCCCGAAGAGGCGGTGCAGGCCACCCAGGACCTGGGCGCCCGCCGCATGGCTCCCATGCACTGGGGCACGTTCGTCCTCTCGGCCGAACCGGTCCTCGAACCCCTCACCCGCACGCGCGCCGCCTGGCAGCAGGCCGGCCTGGACCGGGAGAACCTGTGGGACCTGCCGGTGGGGGCCTCCGGAGTGCTGGACTGACGTGGTGTCACGGTCCGGCACCGGCCTACCGCACCCGCCGCACCACCCCCGGCACCGCGCTGACCAGGACGGTCAGTGCGACCGCCGCGACGACGCCCTCCCAGGGCTCGCTGAACAGCGAGCCGCCCAGAATACCGATCACCTGGTAGGTCACCGCCCAGGCCAGGCACGCGGGCAGATTGCCCCGGCTGAACCTGCGCAGCGGCCACTCGGCCAGCAGACAGGCCAGCATCACCGGTATTCGCCCGGCCGGGACGAGCCGCGACAGCACCAGCACCGCCACCCCGTGCCCGGCCAGCTTCTCCTGGGCCTGCGCGAGCCGTTCCTCCGGTGCCCGCGACCGGATCGCCTTCAGCCACCGCGACCCGTTCTTCGACCGCAGCCCGCGCCGGCCCAGCCAGTACAGTGCAGCGTCCCCCAGGAACGCGGCCAGTGACGCCGTCAGGAACACCAGCAGCAGCGAGAAGGGCGCCGTCCGGTGGAACGCCACCACCGCCGCCGCGCTCACCAGCGCCCCGGTCGGCACCACCGGGACCAGCGCCCCGATCAGCACGAGCAGGAACAGCGACGGACAGCCGAGCGCCTGCCGCGTCGGGTCCGTCACGGTCGACGTCATGGCGGTGGCGAGCACCGCGGCGGCCGGCCACGTCACCGGGCGACCTCCAGCCGCACACTCTCCCCGTGCCCGAGCCGGTGCACCGCCACCCGGGGCGCGGCCTCCGCCGCCAGCCGTACGAACTCGTCACCCGGCGCGTGGAACTCGTGCGGGCGCACCGCGTCCATGCCGATCGGCCAGTACGTGCCGTAGTGCACCGGGACCGCGGCCCGCGGTGCCAGCCGGGCCAGCGCCCGCGCCGCCCGTCCCGCGTCGAGATGTCCCTCCCCGAGGTAGGGCCCCCAGCCGCCCACCGGCAGCAGTGCCACATCCACCGGCCCCACCTGATCGGCCATCGCGTCGAACAGCCCGGTGTCCCCGGCGAAGTAGGTCCGCGCCTCGCCCTCGACGACGTAGCCCAGCGCGGGGGAGCGGTGCGGTCCCACCGGCAGCCGCCGTCCGTCGTGCAGCGCCGGCACCACCCGTATCAGCAGCCCGCCGGCGCGCACCTCGTCTCCGGGCGCCACTTCCGTGATGCGCAGCTGCCGCAGCTGGCGCAGACCCGGTACCGCCCGTGGTGCGCCTCGGGGTACGAGCAGGCGCGTGCCCGGTTCCAGGCAGGCCAGCGACGGCACATGGAGATGGTCGGCGTGCAGGTGGGAGACGAGCACCACGTCCGCGCGGCGGGCCCCGGCGGGCGGCACGGCACCCCGGCGGCGACGCAGATGCGCCAGCCGGCGGGCGAACAGGGGGTCGGTGAGCACCCGTGTGTTCGCGTCCTCCACCGTGCAGGTGGCGTGACCCCACCAGGTGATCTCCACCGGCACCTTCTTCGCCTCCTTCACGTCCTTCACGCGACTCCCCGAAGCCTACGGGCAGGAGTAGGGTCGGCGGCGGAACCCGGAGGCGGGGGGTAGAGGATGGGGCAGCTGCGGGGCGTCTTCGGCGCGTTCACGCCGGTGCGGGTGACCGCCATCGCCAGCCTGACACCTCTTGAGGAGCTGGAGGCCGACCCCTTCCTGGTGGACTCGCGCAGTCAGCACGCGATGTGCGCCCACTGGGCCGCCGAGCACGGCTACGTCATCGCCCGCGAACTCCTTGTCGGCGGGCTGCGGTTCGACCACAGCGCGCTCTGGGACGGGGTACGGCCCGGCGTGGACCTGTTCGTGGCCCCCAGCCTCCGGGTGCTCCGGCGGGCCCTGTCGTCGGTGGACGAGTTCACCGCCGAGTGCGCCCGCCGGGGGGTGCGCGTGGAGACGGTCGGGCGGGCCGAGCCGTCGTACGACGCCCAGATGAAGGCACGGGTGCACCGGCGGCTGTCGATGCCCACGGCCGGCTACGACGGACGGTAGCGCCCGGAGGCCCGTCCCGGGCCCGGTCGGACCATGTGACAAGGTGGTCCCGGCCCGACAGGTCGAGCGGGCCGGGACGTGAGGGGTACGGGGCGTGCGGGGCCTACGAGACGTGCGGTGGCAGCGGACCGCCGGTCAGATCGGGCGGAGCATCGCCGTGTGGGCGGTCTCCACGGCCACCATGCTGGCCCTCGCCGGAATCCTGCCCGACTTCCGGCTCCAGTCCCCCGACGGCGACAGCGCCACCCGCATCGCCGTGACCGCCGCGTGCGGTGCCGGGGCCTTCGGTGTGCTCTCCGCCGTGGTCTGGCCGCTCCTCGTCCGGCTCCTGCTGCTCGTCCCCGCCCTCGTCCTCGGCCTGCTGGTCTTCTTCCTCAACGGCTCCCTGCTGCTGCTCGCCCTGTACGTCAGCCCCTCCGGCCGGGCCGAGGCCGCGCCCGAGACCGCTGTCATCGTGGCCGCCGTGATGTCCGCCGTCGCCTCCGCCACCGGCGCGGCCCTCACCGTCCGCGACGACGAGCCCTACCGGCGCCGCCTGCACCGCCTCGCCACCCGCGACCGCCGGGTCCTGCCGCCGTGCCCGAGCGCCCCCGGGCTGGTCTGTGTGCAGCTCGACGGCGTCGGGCACGACGTCCTCGTGGACGCGGTCCGCAAGGGTCTGATGCCGACGGTCGCCCGCTGGCTGTCCCCGGGGGACGGCATACCCCCGGGCGCCGTCGGGGGACAGCCGGCGGGCGGCGCACGGTCCACCCACCTCCTCACGCCCTGGCGCACCGACTGGTCCAGCCAGACCGGCGCCAGCCAGCTCGGCATACTGCACGGCAGTACCTTCGACGTGCCGGCCTTCCGCTGGTACGAGAAGGACCGGGGCGAGGTGATGGTGTGCAACCGCCCGACGAGCGCCGCCGAGCTGCAACGCCGGGCCGTCCTGCGCACCGGTGACGAGGGGCTGCTCGCCGTCGACGGCGCCAGCCGCGGCAACCTCTTCAGCGGCGGCGCCGGTGAACAGGCTCTCGTGCTGTCGATCGCGATCCGCCGCCGCGGCCGGGCGAACCGTTCCCGCGCCGGGTACTTCGCCTACTTCGGCGACCCCGCCAACGCCGTCCGCACCGCCCTCGGTTTCGTCGCCGAGGTGGCTCGCGAGATCGGCGAGTCGACCCGGGCCCGTGTCCGCCGGCAGCGCCCGCGGGTCGGCCGAGGCGGCCTGTACCCGTTCATCCGCGCGTTCGCCACCGTCATCGAGCGGGACGTCGTGGTCGCGGCGGTCATGGGTGACATGCTCGCCGGCCGCACCGCCGTCTACGCCGACCTCGTCGCCTACGACGAGGTCGCCCACCACTCCGGACCGCGCAGCCGCGACGCCGAGAAGGTCCTCCAGCGCCTCGACCGGTCCCTCGCACTCATCGAACGCGTCGCCGAACACGCCCCGCGCCCCTACCGGATCGTCGTCCTGTCCGACCACGGACAGAGCCCCGGCGAGACCTTCCGCGCACGCTACGGCCTCAGCCTCGGCGACCTTGTACGGGCCGGCTGCGGACTGCCCGTGCCCCGCCGGGCCGAACGCACCCGCAGCGGCGCCGAGGCCCGCGCCACCGTCCGCGCCGCACTGCGCCGGCCCGAGCGGGACAAGGGCGAGCACGTCCGCCCGGCCCGCGAGTCCGAACCGATCGTGCTCGCCTCCGGAAACCTCGGCCTGGTCTCCTTCCCGGACGTCCCGCACCGCATGACCAGGGAGGAGATCGACGCCCGCCACCCCGCGCTGCTCACCACCCTCGCCAACCACCCCGGCATCGGCTTCCTCCTGGTGCGCAGCGCCGAGCACGACGGCGTGGTGCTCGGCGCCGACGGCGCCGAGATTCCGCTGGCCCGGCTCGACGACGAGCCCGGCCCGCTGGCCCCCTTCGGACCCGGTGCCGCCGACGCCGTCCGCCGCACCCACTCCTTCCCGCACACCGCGGACATCATGGTGAACTCCGCCTACGACCCCGCCGACGGCGAGGTCCTCGCCTTCGAGGAACAGATCGGCTCCCACGGCGGCCTCGGCGGCGCCCAGTCCCGCCCGTTCCTGCTCTTCCCGAGGGAGCTGTCCGCACCGGTCGAGGACGGCGGGGAACCGGCCGGCGCCGAGCACGTGCACCGCGTACTGCGCCGCTGGCTGCGCGAACCGGACGGCCCGCAGGTGCCGCTCACCGCCGCCGCCGAGGAGGAACAGGCCGCCTGAGCCGGCCGCGTCCGCCGCACGACGTGCCTCCCGTTCGGGCCGCGTGGGCCGTCCGCAGCGTGCGACGAGCCCGGATGTGATCGGATAGGACCACGGGGAACCCCGTACGCGACTCTCGCGAAAGGAACCATCGTGGCAACCACGCGCACCGCGCACACCGTCTGGGAAGGCAACCTGCTCGAGGGCAACGGCGTCGTCACCTTCGACTCCTCCGGCATCGGCCAGCAGCCGGTGTCGTGGCCCTCGCGCGCCGAGCAGGCGAACGGCAGGACCAGCCCCGAGGAGCTGATCGCCGCCGCCCACTCCAGCTGCTTCTCCATGGCCCTCTCGCACGGCCTGGCCGGCGCCGGCACCCCGCCCACCCGGCTGGAGACCAAGGCCGACGTCACCTTCCAGCCGGGCGAGGGCATCACCGGCATCCACCTCACCGTGCGCGGCGAGGTGCCCGGCCTGGACGCGGAGAGCTTCGCCTCCGCCGCCGAGGACGCCAAGAAGAACTGCCCGGTCAGCCAGGCCCTGACCGGCACGACCATCACCCTGACGGCCGAGCTGGCCTGACGCTCGTCCGTCCCCGGATGCCGCGCCCCGGCGGGGGCGCGGCATCGCGGCTTCCGGGCGGGCTGCCCTGCCGTTCCCGTTCAGCCGTACACGGTCGGCAGGGCGGCGCACACCGCGTCCAGTGCGCCGGCGTACGGTGTGCCGTCCTCGGCCAGCCGTGCGCGCAGCCGCTCCAGGCCGTCGCGGTACTCGGTCAGCACGCCGGTGTCGCCGGTCCGCGCGGTGAACTCCAGCACCGCGGGCAGGAAGTCGGGCGGCCGTCCGCCGTCGCACACCAGGCCCTGCCGGCGGTAGAGGCTCTCGAAGCGGTCCAGGGACGTGAGCCGCGGGGTGGGGCCGTCGCGCCACCGGCTCAGGTACAGGCCGTGCCGGTGCCCGGCGTCGAAGAGCCGCTCGTAGTGGGCGGCCGGCTCCCGGGCCGGGGTGACGGCCGCTGGTCGGTGAACCCGCGCAGCTGCGGGGCGGCCTCGCGCAGCGGCGGCAGGCGGGCGATGAGGTCGTCGTCCGGGTAGGTCGGACAGAGGGCCGCCGCCTGGTGGAGCACCGCGTCCGAGGGCATCAGTTCTCCCGCACCGGGCCGCCCGTGCCGGGCGCGGCCGGGCCGGGCCGGGCCGGAGGAGGCGGCCGGCGGTGAGCGGGACCGCACCGGGGTCCCCGGGCGGTGTCTGCGAGTCCGTCACGTGCGCTCCCTCGGTCCGCCCCCGTACTCGGAACCTAGGGCCGCGTCCCGGAACGCACCCGTTCCCGGACCCGTACGGGTCATACCGGAAGGGGCGCGGGCTCACAGGCGCTCGCGGTACTCCCGCAGCAGTTCCCGCGTGCGCCGGCCGGACCCGGCCCGGGCCGTCATGTGATCCAACACCTCCAGGTGCGTGGCGACCTCGCGGCGCGAGTCCAGGTAGAGCGCGCCGGTCAGGTACTCGGTGAACACCATGTCCGGCAGTTCCGGCTCGGCGAACCGGAACAGCGTGAACGGCGCGTACGTCCCCGGGTGCGGGCCCGCCGCGAACTCGGCGATCTGGAGCGTGACCCGGTCGCGTTCGCCGTACTCCAGCAGCCGGTCCAGCTGGTCCCGCATCACCTGGGGCCGCGAACTCACCGGGCGTCTGAGCACCGTCTCGTCCATGATCACCCACAGGTGGGGCGGGTCGTCCCGCTCCAGCAGCCGCTGCCGTTCCATGCGCAGTGACACATGCCGGTCGATCGTCTCCGGCGAGGTCTGCCCGATCGTCCCGGCCTCCATGACGGCGCGCGCGTACTCCTCGGTCTGGAGCAGACCGGGCACGAAGTGCGGCTCGTAGGAGCGGATGATCCGGGCGGCGCCCTCCAGGCTGACGTACAGGCTGAACCAGTCGGGCAGCACGTCGTGGAAGCGCTGCCACCAGCCCGGCCGGTTCGCCTCCTCGGCCAGCCGCACGAACGCGTCGGTCTCCTCCCCGGCCACCCCGTAGGTGGACAGCAGCACCTGCACGTAGGGGATCTTCAGCGCGACCTCGGCCGTCTCCATCCGCCGCACGGTCGCCGACGCCACTCTCAGGACGCGGGCGGCCTCCTCACGGCTGAGCCCCGCCGCCTCGCGCAGTTCCCGCAGCCGTCTGCCGAGCACCACCTGACCGACCGTGGGCGCAGCCCGCCGTTCACTCACGCCACGCCCCTCCCCTGCACAACCGACGTACGCGGGCAGCAGTCTGTCATGTGCCGCCGTCCCGTATCCGTGCCCGGGGAGGCCGGCTGCCGGGCGGACGCCTCAACCGACGAGCGTGTGCAGGTACTTGGCGGTGGCGGGGTCCGCCGGCAGGAACGTCTCGATGGCGAGTTCGGCGACCGTGACGTCCATCGGCGTGTTGAACGTGGAGATCGAGGACACGAACGACAGGATCCGGCCGTCGTGCTCGATGCGCAGGGGCAACGCGAAGTACGGTACCGGCTCCACCGGTTCAGCGCCGGGCGGCTCCTCGGGCACCGGGTAGGCCGCCACCTCCTCGTACAGGGCGCGCAGCCGGTCCGAGCGGTGCAGGGCGATCTCCCGTTCCATCTGCGCCAGCAGGTGCCCGCGCCACTCGCGCAGGTTGCGGATGCGCGGCGCCAGTCCCTCGGGATGCAGGGTCAGGCGCATCGCGTTCGGCGCCGGCGTCATCAGCTCCTGCGGTACGCCCTCCAGCAGCATCGCGATGCCCCGGTTCGCGGCGACGACCGTGTACCCGGCGTCGACCACCAGCGCGGGGTAGGGCTCGTAGCCCCGGATGAGGCGTTCCATGCCGTCGCGCAGCGCGTCCAGCGCCGGGTCGTCCAGCGGGGTCTCCGGATAGCGCGGGGCGTAACCGGCCGCCAACAGCAGGGAGTTGCGCTCACGTACCGGCACGTCCAGCTGCTCGGCGAGCCGCAGCACCATCTCGTCGCTCGGCCGGGACCGGCCGGTCTCGATGAAGCTGATGTGCCGCGCGGAGGAGTCGGCGCGCAGCGCCAGCTCCAGCTGGGAGATCCGCCGCCGCTCCCGCCAGGCACGCAGCAACGGCCCGACCCCCTTGCCGGGGAGGGCGGCGGAGGCGGCCGGGGTCGACGCGGCGATCGTCATACCGCCGACCCTAGTGGAGGCGGCCGAGGTCATCGAGCGGCGGACCCGCCCCGACGCGTCGCCGTACCGCGCCCGCCGCCTCCCGTGGCAGGCTGGACCGCCGGGCCGTTTCCGGCACAGCCCCTCAGGACGCCCGCACCGCACCTCACGAAGGGAGCCCGGCCATGGCCGTGGAACCGCTGTCGCAGAAGGAGATCGAGGACCGGCTCGCCGAACTGCCCGGCTGGTCGGTCGACGGTGACCGGCTGACCCGCTCCTACCGGCTCCCCTCGCATTTCGCGGCGGCGGCGCTGGTCGTGCACATCGCCGGTGTCCAGGACGAGCTGGACCACCACTCCGACCTCACCCTCGGCTACCACACCGTGTCCCTCGCCGTGCACACCCACAGCGCGGGCGGCGCCGTGACCGCGAAGGACTTCGCTCTCGCCCGCAGGGTGGAGGACATCGCGCCGGGCCACGGAGCACACTGAGCGATGTGCTGGACTACGAGAAGGAAGCCGGCCGCTACGACGCCCTGCGCGGCGGCGAGGCCCGCGCCGCGGCTGCCGCGGGGGCCGTCCTCGGTCTGATACCGGGCGGCCCGGGCCGCCTCCTCGACGTCGCCTGCGGCACCGGGATCGTGACCCGGCGGTTCGCCGCCGCCCGCCCGGAACTGCGGGTGACCGGCGCGGACCTCACCCCGGCCATGGTCCGCACTGCCGCGGCCCGGCTGCCCGGCGCGATCGTCCGGGCCGACGGCCGCCGGCTGCCCTTCCGCGACGGCACCTTCGACGCGGTCACCACCGTATGGCTGCTGCACCTGCTGCACGACCCGCAGGACGTGCGGGCGGTGGTCGCCGAGTGCGCGCGCGTGCTGCGGCTCGGCGGGGTGTACGTCACCACCGTCGACAAGGCCGCCGCGCACGACGTCGGCAGCGACATCGACGCCGTCCTCGCCGCCCGTCCGCGCCGCCCCGCCGCGGACGCCGCCGGCGCCGTGACGGCCCACGCCCTCCGGCACGGGTTCCGGCCGGCGGGCCGCACCGCGTTCCACGGCGCCGGACAGGGCCGCAGCCCCCGTAGCACCATCGCCGACCTGCGCCGCGGCTGGTTCACCCTGCTGCCGCCGGGGGAGCCGCGCACCGAGGAGTTCGCCGCACGCCTGGCCGGACTCCCGGACCAGGACCGCCCGCGCCCCGACCCGCGTTTCGGCGTACTGGCCTTCCGGAGACCGAAGGACCGCGAACACCCCGACAACCCGCCCACGAGCGACGGGGACTGACGAACGGCCTGCTCGGCCTCTTCACGACGTACGTCGGACGGGACCCCCGCACGCGCACACGCCCCCATGCCCACGGGAGACGCCACGGCCCGGGCGTGTCCCGACCAGCTGTCGCGGCCGGCCGGTCGGGACACGATTCCGTCACGGGGTGTTCACATTCCGCTTCCTGGAGGGATCATTCAAGAATCAACAACACGTCCTTGGGGGGACCATGAGCGCAGATCTCACACCACCGCCCATGCCGGGTTACGGACCGGCGGTCCCTCCACCCGTGCCACCGGGGAAACCGCGCACCGCCGTGGTCGCCGTGGCGGCAGCCGCCGTGGCGGCCGTGGTATCGGCGGTGGTGACGGCGGGCGTCGCCACGGGCACCGAAGCCGAGCCGGCGCCCACCGTGACCGTCACGAAGACCGCCGCCGCGGTCGACGACGGCGCCACCCCGGCCGACGACGAGTCCCCGCCGGCGCCCGAGGACAGCGACGACGGGGTGTACGCCCTGGACGACACCGTCGTCTACGAGACGGACGCCGAGGTCAGTCTGTCGGGGTTCGAGCGGTCCGTCACCGGTGAGTACGGCGAACCCGGGAACACGTCCTATCTCCGGTTCACCGTGAAGCTCCACAACGGGGGCAGCACGACATTCGATTCGACCCAGCTCACCGTCAACTGCTCCTACGGGCAGGACGGCAGGAGCAGCGAGTCGGTCTTCGACTCGGACGCGGGTCTGGAGGGGGGCCCGGAGACCAAGCTCCTCGCCGGCCGGTCCCTCAACGTGCCTTGGGGCTGCGCACTCCCGAAGAACCAGAAGCTCGTCCAGATCGAGGTCACCCCCGACTTCGAGTCGGACGCGGCCATCTTCACCGGGACCGTCGGGTGACACGCCGGGCGGGGATGCGGCCGGGCGGGTGAGCGCCCAGGTCCGGTCGCCGAGTCCGAACGACTACGGGGTCGTGGGCGTCACGGGGGGATCGGGTCGCGTCCCGGGCGGGCGGACGCGCGGACCGGGCGGCCACCTGTGCGGGTGGTGGCCGCCCGGCCGGGTGGCCCCGTCGTCCGGTGACGGGGCCGTGCACGCGGAGCGTCAGCGGGGACTATTCGAGCAGCTCCGCGTACGAGCCCATGGCCAGGGCGATGTCCGCCTCGGCCCAGAACCGGTGGTACGTGAACACGGGCGCGGCGCCGCCCTTGAGGTAGGCCTCGACCTTCGACCAGTTCGGGTCGCTCTTGTAGAAGGACCGCAGTGAGGCGAACGTGGACGAGGAGTTGATCGCGTCGCCGTTCGGCATGGTGCCGGTCCAGCCGCTCGGCACGTACACGCTGTCGTCGAACCGGCTGTAGTCGCTGCGGGTCTCGGGGACGGCGATGCCCAGGCTGTCCTGGTGGTTGTTCCACATGCCGTCCAGCAGCGCCTTCGCCGTGGACCTGGCGGTCGCGTCACCGGACCTGGCGGCGTAGTACGTCAGGGTCTTGGCGTACGCGGCGGCCACGCCGACGTCCTCGGTGTAGTCGGCGACCGTCACGTGCAGCCCGCTGTTGGAGCCGGGGTTCGACGCGTTCCAGGTGTCGGGCCGGCCCGACCACTGGAGGGTGGAGGGGATCTTGAAGGTGCCGTCCGGGTTGACCGTGGTCTTGGACAGCGCCCACTTCACCCACTTGTCGAGGACCGCCTTCGCCTGGGCGTTCCCGGTCTGCTGGTAGTACTCGGCGACCCGTTCCATCGACCACGCCTGGAACCCGAACCACTGGTTGGAGGGCGGGTCGTGGTAGACGGGCGCTTCGTCGTAGTACATGCCGTAGAAGGTGGACGTGCCGGCCGGCGGGGTGGCGTACCGGCCCTGCCAGCTGTTGGTCGCGCCGCCCGCGATCGCGCCCTCGGACGACTGCAGCCACTGGTAGAACTCCAGCTGCCGCTGGAGCGACTTGCTCCAGTCGGTCGCGCCGGTCGCCGACTTGGGCTTCAGGTCGGCGTAGGAGCTGAGCGCGTACGCCGCGAGGGGGTTCTGGTAGCCGCCGTGGACGTGGCTGGAGCCGATGCGCCAGGCCCAGCCGGCGCTGGTGTCGTTGGCGCCGCCCCAGGCGTAGTACCAGGACAGCAGGTAGTGCGAGGCGTCCTTGCCGGTGCCGGCGGCGCAGGACGAGGGTCCGACGCAGTTGCCGATCTTCTTGAAGTACTTGTCGTACATCGCGTACCGCAGGTAGTCGCCCATCTTCGCGGCCTTGGAGACCGTCGCGGAGACGTCACCGCCCTTGCCCTGCGCCTTCGCCCACACGTCGGCCCAGTACGCGGCCTGCACGGCGCGCGCGTCCGCGTCCGGGGCGTCGGTGTACTTCCACTGCCTGGCGTAGGAGGAGTCGCCGGTGAACAGGTCGAGGTAGCCGTTCTTCCCGCCGTACTTGAAGGCGTCGCAGGTGGGCTGCGGCACCGTCTCCCAGACGGACTCCTGCGGCCCGCGCTGGAAGGTGTTGATGTACGACGGTCCGGTGGCCGTCGGTCCGGCCTCGCACCTGCCGGGCTCGTCGCCGTAGCCGTAGACGTTGTCCACGTCCTGGATCCAGTGCATGCCGTAGACGTCGTCGGTGCCGTACGCGCTCTTCAGCTCGCCCGCTATCGGGTCCGGGCCCACCGACACGGACGTGTCGAGCTTCGCCGGGTACTCGTTCGGCGTGTCCTGCTCGGGTGCGTACGTCGCCGGCTTGGAGGCGTTGTAGAAGGAGTTCGTGGGCTGGTCGGCGTGGGTGGGGATCATGTACTTCTCCATGACGTCCCACGCGCCGTTGAACTTCGACCAGTCGCCGGTGACCTTGCCGTACATCGCCTGGAGCCACAGCAGGTAGCTGTACGCCTCCGACGTGCTCTCGTGGCCCTGGTCCGGGGCCTCCACGATCAGCGTCTCCACCGAGTGGTACGGGATGCCCTCGGGGGAGAAGTAGCCGTTGGCCGGGTTGGTGATCTTCCCGTACAGGTCCAGGAAGCGGGCGTCGTACGCCTTGGACGCGGGCAGCTCCGTGACCGTGACCGTCGCCTTGGTGTGACCGGTGGCCGACGCGGTGAAGGTCGCGGCGCCGGTGCCGGAGGAGTCCGCCGTGATGGTCACCGGCTGTGCGGTGTTCCAGTTCGACCGGGTGAAGGTCAGCGAGGAACCGCCCGTCACGGACAGGCCCGTGTTGCCGTCGGTACGGGCCGTGCTCACCGTCACGTCGGCGCTCGGCTGCGTCGACAGCTTCACCGAGAACGTGCCCGACTTGCCCTGCTGGACGCCCAGTTGGGCGGGCGAGGCGACCACGGCGGGTCCGGAGGCGACCGTGATGCCGACGGGGGTGGACGCGGCGGACGCGCCCAGGCTGTCGTACGCCTTCGCCACGAGTGAATGGCTGCCCGCGGCCAGGCTGGAGACCGCGAGCGAGTAGGGCGCGCTCGTGTCGGTGCCCAGCAGTGTGGTGTCGTCGTAGAACTCCACCTTGGCGATCGCCGCGTTGTCGGCCGCCGCCGCGGTCGCCGCGAGCGGCACCGCCTCGCCCTGGGTGTAGACCGCGCCCGCGCTCGGGCTGGTCAGTACGGTCACCGGCGGCTGGTGGGCGCCGGTGCAGGCGGTGCCGTTGACCGCGAAGGACGTGGGGGCGGTGTTGGTGCCGCTGTAGGTGAACTGGGCGCCGGTGGAGACGGCGGCGCCCGCGGCGACGGTGCCGTTGTACGAGGCGTTCTTCACGGTGACCGTCTGGCCGGACTGGGACCAGGTGCCGTTCCAGCCGTTGGACAGCTTCTGGTTGCCCGTGTAGCCGTAGGTCAGCGTCCAGCCGTCGAGGGCGGCGGTGCCACGGTTGGTGAGGGTGAGCTCGGCGGTGAAGCCGGAGCCCCAGTCGTTGGTCTTGTAGTCGACGCTGCACTGCACGGTGGCCGCGTGCGCGGTCTCCGTGCCGGTGGCGAGCATCGACAGCGGCAGGGCGAGGGCGGCGGCGACCGCGGTCCACAACCGCCGCCAGGCTCTGCTCTTGCGTCCGGGATCCATGGTGCTGGTTCCTCCTTGCGGCGTGCGGCTGGGGGAGAAGTCAAGGCTTGAACCAGTGGGAGCGCTCCCATAGTGGGGACGAGGGCGGAGGCGGTCAAGATGCTTGAAGAGTCGAAAAGATTCGACGGATCCGGTCGTAGAAAAGTCGAGCAACTCCCCTGGGCACGGCGGCGACTTGGCGCTACCTTCCATCGCACCAGTGGGAGCGATTCCGTTCAGTCGACGCGTCCGTCACGGCGCGCCAAACTGCAAGGAGTCGCTCATGCGACACCCCCCGCGTTCAGTACTTTTAGCCGCCGCGGGTGCGATCGGGCTCGTCACGAGCGCGGTCGTCCCCGTGGTGTCTGCCCAGGGAGCCACGCCCGCGTGCTCGGTGGAGTACTCCGTCACCAGCCAGTGGGACAACGGCTTCCAGGGATCGGTGAAGATCACCAACAACCGGGCCGCGCTGAGCGGCTGGAAGCTCACCTTCGACCTCACCGGCGGGCAGAAGGTCACCCAGGGCTGGAACGCCTCATGGTCCCAGTCCGGCACCACCGTGACCGCGGCCAACGAGAGCTGGAACGGCGGGCTCGGCACCGGCGCGAGCGTCAGCGCCGGGTTCCTCGCCTCCTGGTCGGGGAGCAACGCCACGCCCACCGTGTTCAAGCTCAACGGCACGACCTGCGACGTGGACACCGACCCGACCCCACCACCCACGACCCCACCACCCACGACACCACCCCCGTCCGGCGGCACCGCGCCCGCACTGCACGTCTTTGGCAACGCACTCGTGGACGCCGGCGGCCGGGCCCGCCGCCTGCTCGGCGTCAACCGCTCCGGCGGCGAGTTCATGTGCGTGCAGGGCTACGGCATCTGGGACGGCCCCGTGGACGACGCCGCCGTCAAGGCCATCGCCGACTGGAAGGCCGACGCGGTCCGCATCCCGCTCAACGAGGAGTGCTGGCTGGGCCTCGCCAATGTCAAACCCGAGTACGCCGGCGCCAACTACATCACCGCCGTGAAGGAGCTGGCGGCCCGCGTCGAGGCGCACGGCATGACGCCGATCCTCGAACTGCACTGGACCCACGGCCAGTACACCGGCAACTCGGCCGGCTGCTCCGACGTGCACGCCACCTGCCAGAAGCCGATGCCCGACATGCAGTACAGCCCGTCGTTCTGGGCGTCGGTCGCGAACACCTTCAAGGACGACCGGGCCGCCGTGTTCGACCTGTTCAACGAGCCGTACCCGGACCGGGCGGCCGGCAGTGCCACGGACGCCTGGAAGTGCTGGCGGGACGGGGGCACCTGCCCCGGCATCTCCTACGAGGTCGCCGGCATGCAGGACCTGGTCGACAGCATCCGCGCTACCGGCGCCAGGAACGTCATCATGGCCGGCGGTCTGGCGTACTCGAACGACCTCAGCCAGTGGACGGCCTACCAGCCCAGCGACCCGGCCGGCAATCTCGCCGCCGCCTACCACGGCTACAACTTCAACACCTGCTCGACCGAGAGCTGCTGGAACTCCACGCTCGCCCCGGTGGCGGCCCGAGTGCCGCTGGTCGCCGGGGAGATCGGTGAGAACACCTGCTCGCACGGGTTCGTCGACCAGGTCATGAAGTGGTTCGACGCCCACGACCTGTCCTACCTGGGCTGGACCTGGAACACCTGGGACTGCTCCTCCGGGCCGTCCCTCATCTCCGCCTACGACGGCACACCCACCGCGTACGGCGCCGGGCTGCGTGACCACCTGCGCGCCCTCAACCCGTAAGCACCCGCACCCACGGACTAAGGAAACCCGCACCCATGAGTCGTACCCGAACAACACTGCTGGTGGCCCTCGGCCTGCTCGCCGGAGCCTCCGGGACGGCGTTCGCGGCCCTGCCGGCCGGTTCCGCCGACGCCGTCGCCGCCGCCGTGCCCTGCACGGTCGACTACAAGATCCAGAGCCAGTGGGACACCGGCTTCACCGCCGCCGTGACCGTCACCAACAACGCCGCGGCCAAGTCCAGCTGGGCGGTGAAGTGGTCGTACGGCGGCACCCAGAAGGTCACCAGCGGCTGGAACGCCAAGCTCACCCAGAGCGGATCCGCGGTCACCGCCGCGAACGAGAGCTACAACGGTGGCCTCGCGAGCGGCGGTTCGGTCAGCTTCGGCTTCAACGGCACCTACAGCGGCACCAACTCGGTCCCCGCCACGTTCACGCTCGACGGCGTCACCTGCAACGTCGACGGTGGTGGCGGCACGGGCGGCGGCACCGGCGGGGACACGGGCGGCGGTACCGGTGGCGGTACCGGCGGGGACACCGGTGGCGGCACGGGCGGCGGAGGCGGCGGCGGGGACACCGGCAGCCGCGCCGACAACCCCTACACCGGCGCCAAGGTCTACGTGAACCCGGAGTGGTCCGCCAAGGCCGCCGCGGAACCGGGCGGCAGCCGCATCTCCAACCAGCCCACCGCGGTCTGGCTCGACCGGATCGCCACCATCAACGGGGTCAGCGGCAGCATGGGCCTGCGCGCCCACCTGGACGAGGCCCTGAAGCAGAAGGGCTCCGGCAACCTCGTCGTCCAGCTGGTCATCTACGACCTCCCCGGCCGCGACTGTGCCGCCCTCGCCTCCAACGGCGAACTCGGCCCGAACGACATCGACAAGTACAAGTCGCAGTACATCGACCCGATCGCGTCCATCCTGGCCGACGCCAAGTACGCGGGCCTGCGCATCGCCACCGTCATCGAACCCGACTCGCTGCCCAACCTCACCACCAACGCCGGCGGCACCGCAGGCAGCACCGAGGCCTGCGCCACCATGAAGTCCAACGGCAACTACGAGAAGGGCGTCAGCTACGCCCTGGACAAGCTGGGCGCCATCCCGAACGTCTACAACTACATCGACGCCGGCCACCACGGCTGGCTCGGCTGGGACACCAACCTCGGCCCCGCCGCCCAGGAGTTCTACAAGGTCGCCACGACCAACGGCGCCAGCGTGAACGACGTGACCGGCTTCATCGTCAACACCGCCAATTACAGCCCCACCAAGGAGCCGTACTTCAAGGTCACCGACAGCGTGAACGGGCAGACCGTGCGCCAGTCGAAGTGGGTGGACTGGAACCAGTACGTGGACGAGCAGTCCTTCGCCCAGGCGTTGCGGGACAAGCTGGTCTCGGTCGGCTTCAACTCCAACCTCGGCATGCTGATCGACACCTCCCGCAACGGCTGGGGCGGCGCCGCCCGGCCCACCAAGTCCGGCCCGCTGACCTCCGTCGACGACTACGTCAACGGCAGCCGCACCGACCGGCGCATCCACGTCGGCAACTGGTGCAACCAGAGCGGTGCCGGACTCGGCGAACGGCCGACCGCGGCCCCCGCGGCCGGGATCGACGCCTACGTGTGGGTGAAGCCCCCGGGGGAGTCGGACGGAGCCAGCTCGGCCATCAACAACGACGAGGGCAAGGGCTTCGACCGGATGTGCGACCCCACCTACGGCGGCAACGGCCGCAACGGCAACAACCCCTCGGGCGCACTGCCCAACGCACCGCTGGCCGGGCACTGGTTCTCCGCCCAGTTCCAGCAGCTGATGCAGAACGCGTACCCGGCGCTTCCTTAGCCGGGTGAGGATCCGCCGGGGCCCGACCCCATCGGCCGGGCCCCGGCGGACCGCGCCCTCCGCTCCGTGTGCCGTCCCGGAGGCCGTCGCCGGTGGCGGCCCTGCCGGGACGCACCCGGTTTTTGCCGTACCGGCAACGACAGTGGCTCTCGTCCGGTGTGCCGTCGCACGCTGATTCCATCCGGAAGAGAGGCTGACCGCCATGGCGCACGACCACCACGACCACCACGACCACCACGACCACCACGGCACCGCACACCAGCACGGCCACGGGCACGGGCACGGCACGGACATCGACTGGAACGAGCTGGGCCCCCTGTTGGAGACGCAGGCGGAGCTGTTCACCCCCGTCTACGAGCAGGCCATGGCGTGGCTCGCGGAAGAGGTGACCGAGCCGGGCCTGATCGTGGACGCGGGCAGCGGCCCGGGAGTCGTCTCCTGTCTGTTCGCCGAGACGTTCCCCGGCGCCCGGGTCGTCGCCGTCGACGGCACCGCGCCGCTGCTGGAGCGCGCCCGGGCCCGGGCCGCCCGTCAGGGCGTCGCCGACCGCTTCGACACACTCGCCGGTGAACTGCCCGGCGTACTGGATGCGCTGGACCGGCCGGCCGGCCTGCTGTGGGCCAGCCGCAGCCTGCACCACCTCGGCGACCAGCGCGCCGGGCTCACGGCGTTCGCCGGGCGGCTCGCCCCCGGCGGCACACTGGCCCTGCTCGAGGGCGGTCTGCCCTCCCGTTTCCTGCCCAGGGACATCGGCATCGGCCGTCCCGGACTGCAGGCGCGGCTGGACGCACTGGAGGAGGAGTGGTTCGCGCGGATGCGTGCCGACCTGCCCGGTTCGGCCGCCGAGACCGAGGACTGGCCCGCCCTGCTGACCGCCGCCGGCCTCGGCCGCACCCGCACCCGCACCTTCCTGCTCGACCTGCCCGCCCCGGCCGACGGCAGGACCCGCGGCTACGTCGCCGCGCACCTGTCCCGGCTGCGCGACGGCTTCGGCGACGCCCTCGACGCCGGGGACCGGGCCGCCCTCGACCGGCTGCTCGACCCGTCCGACCCGGCGAGCGTGCACCTGCGGCCGGATCTGTTCGTCCTGGGCGCCTACACGGTGCACGCCGCGGTACGGCCGGCCTGACGGATCGTCAGCGGGCGCAGGGTCAGTTGTTCGCGATGAACTGCTGGGCCAGCTGGTTGCCGAGGGTGACCGCGGCGCTGTGGCTCTCGATGGGGGAGACCTTGGAGTTCTTGAACAGGATGTAGGTCACGCCCGAGTCGGTGCCGCCGGTCGCCGGGTCGGGGTCGATGCCGAGGGCCTTGGCGGTGGCGTACGACGCCTCGCCGATGATCTTCGAAGGTCCGGTGTCGCCGACGACGGCGTACTCGACCTTGTTGTTGTGGATGACCGCGACCACGCCGCCGCCCTTGATGCCGGCGTTGGAGTAGTTCCAGATGCCGCTGCTGCTGGGCACGACGACGTACGGCAGCGTCTCCGCCTTCAGTGGCTTGCCGTCGGACTGGTGGAAGGCGGTGTCGTCCTGGTACCAGGGGTCGCGGTCCTCGTTGCAGTTGGTGGTGCGCTGGCCGTCGCAGTCGATGTCCAGGTCCGCCTTCCAGAACACCGCCCCGTTCTTGCCGCACACGGGGACCGTGGCCGACGTCTCCTCGTCTGTCTGGTACTTGCCGTTGGAGACCTGCGAACAGGACGTCACCTTCGAGAGCAGGTCGGCGGCGCTGACCGTGCCCTCCTGCGCCGACCTGGGCGCGGGGGTGGCTGAGGCGTGCGCGGGCAGGAGCCCGGCGGCGAGCAGGGCGGCGCCGGAGGACGCGGCGAGGGTCAGAGTGCGTAGACGCATGGGAGGACCTTTCTGTTAGGAAAGTTTCCTTACCAGATTCCCTCCACCGTGCCCGGCCGCCATGCCCGCGTCAAGCGCTGGAGTGCGAACGGCTTAATCCCGAGCGTTGCGGGCCTTCGCCGCACCCGTGAGACTGGAGGAGTCGGATGTGCCGTACCTGGTCCGGCGGTGCCGGGCGGCCGCAGTCCCCGGGAGGCGAGGCTCATGTTCGTGCGCACGGTGTACGCGACCGGCGATCCGGCACTGCTCGACACGGCCCTGCGGTCCCTGAACAGCGAGGGGCGGGTCCTGCTGGAGGAACGCCCCGGATACCGCGGGGCGAGCGTGTTCGCGGACCGGGACCTCGGCAAGATCCTCACGGCGAGCTGGTGGGAGACCGAGGAGGCGCGCCGGAACAGCGACGAGGTGATGCGCGAGCGGCGCGCGGGACTTCTGGAGCCGTTCGCGGGGACGGTGGCGGTCTCCACCTACGAGGCGGTGGTGGTCCACCACCTCGCACACCCCCTCCAGGGCGGCGGACTGCGGGTCACCCGGCTGGAGTTCGACCCGCAGGACGGAGACCTGGTCATCGACACCTTCCGGGCGACGGTGGTGCCGCGGGCCGAATCCCTCCCGGGGCTGGCCAGGATGTCCCTGCTGATCGACCGCGTGGGGGGCCGGGGCGTCGCCGGCGCCCTGTTCAACGACCGCGCCTGCATGGCCGCGTCGCGCGCGGCCATGGCGAGCGCGCGCCACGCGGCGACCGCGAAGGCGCACGCGGACGTGGTCGGCCTGGAGGAGTTCGAGGTGGTGTACGCGGACGCGCGCCTCGACTGAGCGCCCGAGCCGCCCGCAGTGCGGAGCGGTGATGCGCATACGGCCGTGCGCCCCGCTGCTGCGCGGGCGCACGGCCGCCGTGTGCTGCCGCGGTGCCGGCCCGGGTCCGGGCCGGTCTGGTCGGATCCGGGGGATCAGGCCATGTCGAAGGCGGCCGGGTCGGGACCCAGGCGCCGGTCCTCGTCGAGGGCGCTGATCGCCGCGAGGTCCTCGTCGTCCAGGTCGAAGTCGAACACCGCGATGTTCTCCTTGATCCGGGACGGCGTCACCGACTTCGGGATGACGATGTTGCCGAGCTGGACGTGCCAGCGCAGCACGACCTGGGCGGGGGTGCGGTCGTGCTTCCGCGCGATCGCCACCACCGCGGGCACCTCCAGCAGGCCCTTGCCCTGGCCGAGCGGCGACCAGGCCTCGGTGGCGATGCCCCGCTCCGCGTGGAACTCGCGGGCGGCCTGCTGCTGGAGATGCGGGTGCAGCTCGATCTGGTTGACCGCCGGGACGACCGAGGTCTCGGAGGTCAGCCGGCGCAGGTGCTCGGGCAGGAAGTTGGAGACGCCGATGGCGCGGACCCGGCCGTCGGCGTGCAGCTTCTCGAACGCCTTGTACGTGTCGATGTACTTGTCCCGGGAGGGCAGCGGCCAGTGGATCAGGTACAGGTCGACGTAGTCGAGACCCAGCTTCTCCAGCGACGCGTCGAAGGCGCGCAGCGTGGAGTCGTACCCCTGGTCGCTGTTCCAGAGCTTGGTGGTGACGAAGACGTCCTCACGGGGCAGGCCGGACGCGGCGATGGCCTTGCCGGTGCCCTCTTCGTTGCCGTAGATCGCCGCGGTGTCGATACTGCGGTACCCGGCCTCGAGCGCCGTGGCGACGGCCCGCTCGGCCTCGTCGTCCGGCACCTGCCAGACGCCGAAGCCCAGCTGGGGCATCTCGACGCCGTTGTTGAGGATGATCGGGGGGACCTTGCTGCTCACGAGCCTCTTGATCCTTCGTTTGTCGACAGGTGGTACTGCCATGCTCAACGATCACGGGCCGTCATGCATTCCTGACCACGCGATCCGATCCCATCCATGTCACGCGTCACACCCGTGAGAGGCCCCTCACGCCTGGTACAGCGCCTCGACCTCGCGTTCGTACGCCTTCTCGATGGCCTTGCGCTTCAGTTTCAGCGACGGCGTCAGCAGGCCGTGCTCCTCGGTGAACGGCTGGGCCAGGATGCGGAAGGTGCGGATCGACTCGGCCTGGGAGACGAGGGTGTTCGCGGCGACCACCGCCCGCCGCACCTCGGTCTCCAGGTCCGGGTCGCGCACCAGCTCGGCCGGGGCCGGTCTCGGCTTGTTGCGCATCTGGAGCCAGTGGGCGACCGCTTCCTGGTCGAGGGTGACCAGGGCGGCGATGTACGGGCGGTCGTTGCCGACGACTATGCACTGGCTGATCAGCGGGTGGTCGCGGACCCGTTCCTCCAGCGCGCCCGGGGAGACGCTCTTGCCGCCGGAGGTCACCAGGATCTCCTTCTTGCGGCCGGTGATGGTCAGATAGCCGTCCGCGTCCAGGGCGCCGAGGTCCCCGGTGGCCAGCCAGCCGTCGTGCAGGGTCTCGTCGGTCGCCTTCGGGTTGTTGAGGTAGCCCTGGAAGACGTTGCCGCCGCGCAGCCAGATCTCCCCGTCGTCGGCGATGTGCACGGTGACGCCCGGGACGGCCTGCCCGACGGTGCCGTAGCGGGTGCGCTCGGGCGGGTTGGCGGTCGCCGCGGCCGTGGACTCGGTCAGGCCGTAGCCCTCGTAGATCTGCACGCCCGCGCCCGCGAAGAACAGTCCGAGCCGGCGGTCCATCGCCGACCCGCCGGACATCGCGTTGCGCAGCCGGCCGCCCATCGCGGCGCGGACCTTCGCGTACACCAGCTTGTCGTACAGCTGGTGCTGCATCCGCAGCCCCGCCGACGGGCCGGGCCCGGTGCCCCAGGCCTTGGCCTCGACGGCCTCCGCGTAGTGCACGGCGATGTCGACGGCCTTCTCGAACGCCCCGGCCCGGCCGTCCCTCTCGGCCTTGCGGCGAGCCGCGTCGAAGACCTTCTCGAAGATGTAGGGGACCGCGAGGATGAACGTCGGGCGGAACGCGGCCAGGTCGGGCAGCAGGGCGGCGGCGTTCAGCTGCGGCTGGTGCCCGAAGCGGACCCGGCCGCGGATCGCGGCGACCTCCACCATCCGCCCGAAGACGTGCGCCAGCGGCAGGAACAGCAGGGTGGACGCCTCGTCGCCCTTCTTCGAGTGGAACACCGGCTCCCACCGCCGGATGACGGTGTCCGCCTCGAACATGAAGTTGCCGTGCGAGAGGACACAGCCCTTGGGCCGGCCGGTGGTGCCCGAGGTGTAGATGACCGTGGCGACCGAGTCCGGGGTGACCGCCTGCCGGTGCCGGTGCACGACCTCGTCCTCCACGTGGGCCCCGGCGTCGTACAGCTCCTGCACGCAGCCGGCGTCCAGCTGCCACAGCTCGCGCAGACGGGGCAGCCGGCCGATGACCGTGGCGATGGTCATGGCGTGGTCCTCGTGCTCGACGACCGCCGCGGAGACCTCGGCGTCGTGCAGCATCCAGAAGCACTGCTCGGCCGAGGACGTCGGATAGACGGGCACCACCTGGGCGCCGATCGTCCACAGGGCGAAGTCGAACAGGGTCCACTCGTAGCGGGTGCGGGACATGATCGCGACGCGGTCGCCGAAGCGGACGCCACGGGCGAGGAGGCCCTTGGCGAGCGCCATGACCTCGTCGCGGAACCCGGCGGCGGTCACGTCCCGCCACTGCCCGGAGGGGTCCTTGCGGCCGAGGGCGATGCGCAGCGGGTCGGTCACCGCCTGCTCGAAGACGACGTCCGCCAGACCGCCGGCCGGCACCGGCGACTCCAGCGGCGGGTTGGTGAACTCGCGCAACCTCGCTCCCCGTGTCTCGCGCCTCAGTGACGTTGGCCGGCACACCGCCGTCAGGCCGTGAAAGCTACCCCACCCGGTCGGTATACGGGAGGGGTACGGAAACGTAGCAAACCTCACGTTCTTCCCGGCCGGGGTCCGCGAAATGCCCGCACATGGGTAAGGGCCGGACACAATACTGACGGGTCAGTAAGTTTCGGTACCGTAATCTCCACCGAATCTGTACCGGCCGATTACGGCCTCCCGCGCGCCCCGGCGGCCGGCGGACCACCACGTCGCGCCCGGCGGCCCTCCCGCGCCCGGTGATCGCCCCACGCCCGGTGGCCGCGCCGCGCCCCGTGGCCGTCCCGCACACCGGGCGGGGCCGGCCCCTCGTTCACCTCCGGGCCGCCACAACCTCCTCCGGCGCCGCACCAGGCGCCTCGCGGGGCGTCGGCCGGCCCGTCCGTACGAGCACCAGCACCAGGACAGCCGCGGCCGTCCCGGCCAGGCCCGCCACCACCAGCGCCCCGTCCAGGCCCGAGGCGAAAGCGGAGCGCAGGGTGTGCTCGGAGAACGGGCCGCGCAGCGCCCCGGCACCACCGCCGGCCAGCGTGTGGGCCGCGCCGGCGGGAAGCGTGCCGGACATCCGTGAGGTGAGGACGGTGCCGAAGACGGCCACCCCGAGCGCGTACCCGAGCTGCCGGACCGTGTTCACCGCGCCACCCGCCATCCCGGACCGCTCCGGGGGAACGGCCGTCAGGGCCGCCCCGGCCACCGTCGGCGCGACACACCCGGTGCCCACCCCGACCAGCACGAAGCCGGGCGCCGGCGCCGTCCAGTCCGAACCGGCGTCCAGCACCGCCTGGCACAGCGTGCCCGGCGCGATCAGCAGGAGCCCCCCGCCCACCGTCAGCCACCCGGGCGCCCCGTGCAGCAGCCGTCCGACCAGCACCGCGACCAGCATGGCGACCACCGTCATCGGCAGACGACCCCGTTCCTGCGCCGCGTCAAGCAGCTCACGTACCCCCTGCCCCGCTGACCCCTGCTCCCGCCCGTCACCCTCCCCGTCACCCGCCCCGCCGCCGGAGTCGCTCCCCGCCCGCCAGGACCGCCGCGGCCAGCGCGTCCGCGGCGCCCTCGGTCGCGCCGCGGCGGCTGCCGTGGACGAGGACGAAGTCCACCTTTCCCAGCTCGGGCAGGCCGGAGCGCTCGGGCAGCCGGAACAGGCCGGGCGGGATCAGCCGGCGGGAGTGGGCCATCACACCGAGGCCGGCCCGGGCCGCGGCGATGAGCCCGTTGAGGCTGCCGCTGGTGCACACGATCCGCCACTGCCGGCCCTGCCGCTCCAGCACCTCCAGGGCACGGGCCCGGGTGAGTCCGGGCGGCGGATACACGATCAGCGGGACCGGCCGGTCGGGGTCCAGGCGCAGCCGTTCCGCGCCGATCCACACCAGGTCGTCGCGCCAGACCAGCGTGCCGCGCGGATCCTCCGGCCGCCGCTTGGCCAGCACCAGGTCCAGCTTCCCGGCGGCCAGCCGCTCGTGCAGGGTGCCGGACAGCTCCACCGTCAGCTCCAGGTCGACCTCCGGATGGTCGTAGCGGAAGGCCTCCAGGATCTCCGGCAGCCGGGTCAGGACGAAGTCCTCCGAGGCGCCGAATCGCAGCCGGCCACGCACGCGCGTACCGGTGAAGAACGCCGTCGCCTGCTCGTGCACGGCCAGGATCCGGCGGGCGAACCCCAGCATCGCCTCGCCGTCCTCCGTCAGCTCGACCGTATGCGTGTCCCGCGAGAACAGCTGCCGGCCGGCCGCGTCCTCCAGCCGGCGCACATGCTGGCTGACCGTGGACTGGCGCAGCCCCAGCCGCCGGGCCGCCTGGGTGAAACTCAGCGTCTGGGCGACCGCCAGGAAGGTGCGCAGGTGAGTGGGTTCGTACACACCCCGAGCCTAGGGTCTTTCGTTCGGATCAGGCCGGACCCGCGAGCCCGGCATGATCCGAACGAGAGGGCCTAGTGCCGTCATCGTGGATCGTGATGACTGTCAGAGCGGTGTACGGGTTTCCCGATCGGCCGACGGAAGGGCACGATGGACGAGGGGGCGGGCCGATGGACGAGGGGGCCCGCGGGCCCGGGACCGGACGACACACGCACAGCACAATCGGAGCACCGTGAAACGCCTGCGCTGGCCGGCTTGGCTGCCGATCGACCCGTACATCGTGCTCCTGCTCGGGACGGTGGGTCTCGCCGCGCTGCTCCCGGCCCGCGGCACCGGCGCGGACGTCGCCTCGGGCGCGTCCACGGCCGCGATCGCCTTCCTGTTCTTCCTCTACGGTGCCCGGCTGTCCACCCGGGAGGCGCTGGCCGGACTCACCCACTGGCGGTTCCACCTCACCGTCCTGGCCTGCACCTTCATCCTCTTCCCGGTGTTCGGGCTCGCCGCGCGCGGGCTCGTGCCGGCCGTGCTGACCCAGCCGCTCTACCAGGGCCTGCTGTTCCTGACGCTGGTGCCGTCCACGATCCAGTCGTCGATCGCGTTCACCTCCATGGCCCGCGGCAACGTGCCCGCGGCGATCTGCGCCGGTTCCTTCTCCTCCCTCGCCGGCATCGTGCTCACCCCGCTGCTCGTGGCGGGACTGCTCGGCGGCGGAGCCGGTTTCTCCGCCGACTCGCTGGTGAAGATCGTGGGCCAGCTGCTGGTTCCGTTCCTCGCCGGGCAGCTGCTGAGGCGCTGGATCGGGGATTTCATCGCCCGGCACAAGAGGGTCCTCGGACTCGTCGACCGAGGTTCCATCCTGCTGGTCGTCTACACCGCGTTCAGCGAGGGCGTGAACCAGGGCGTCTGGCACCAGGTCAGCGCCGTACGGCTGGCCGGTCTGCTCGCCGTCGAGGCCGTGCTGCTGGCCGTGATGCTCGCGCTGACCTGGTACGGCGGCCGGGCGCTCGGTTTCGGCCGCGAGGACCGGATCGCCCTCCAGTTCGCCGGGTCGAAGAAGTCCCTCGCCTCCGGACTGCCCATGGCGAGCGTCCTGTTCGGTGCCCACGCCTCCCTGGCCGTCCTGCCGCTGATGCTGTTCCACCAGATGCAGCTGATGGTGTGCGCCGTCATCGCCAAGCGCCGGGCCCGCGACCCGCTGGCGAGCGCGGACCCCGCCGGGGAGTCAGCCGCGCACGGCGTCCAGGGGCAGCCACAGGACCGTGTCCCGCGCTGACCGCAGCACCCGCGGGTCCGCCAGCTCCGCGTCGGTCAGCGCCCGGTCCCAGACACGCACCTCGTCGAGTGCGCCGGTGAGGGCGGCGCGGCCGTCCATGCGCCGGCCGAGGTGGACGCCGAAGGGGGAGTTGCGGCTGACGGAACCCGGTGGGCCGGCGACGTCCGACCGGGCGCCGTCCACCGACAGCGACAGCCGGCCGGCGCCCCGGCGGAGCACGGCGTGGTGCCACTGGCCGTCGTTGTAGGCGGTGTCCGTGCGCACGTACGCGGTCTGCGGCGCACCGGATCCGTACCGCACGGTGACCAGCCCCTGGAGGCGGTGGTTCGCCGGCTCGCCGCGCAGCCACACCTGCGGCTGGCTGGTGCCGATGCCGCCCATCCACAGCATCGGCTGCTCCCCGGCCGTCGCCGTGTACCGGAACCACAGCGACGCCGTGAAGTCCTTCTCGCCCAGGGGCAGCCCCGGGCGGTACGGCAGGCGTACGGCGTCGTCGGTGCCGTCGAACTCCAGCGCGCCCCCGGACACCCCGTCCGTCTCCTGGGCGTCGCCGAGCACCGCGGCCGGGCGGGCGTGCCGGGCGCGATCGGCGGTGACCGGGTCGGGACCGCGGCGCGGCGCGAGCCGGTCCTCGGTGAAGCGGGCGAAACGGATCTCGTCCCGCGCGTCCACCGCGCCGCCCTCGTACAGCAGGCCGACCGTGCCGTGGTCGACGCGCACCAGGTCGGAGTAGCCGGACCAGTCCGTGGTGACCACCGTGCCGCGGTCCACCGTGTCCCAGGTCCGGCCGCCGTCGTAGGAGGAGCGGATCATCATCGTGCGGCGCCGGTCGGGGTCGGCGGGGCAGGCGAGCAGCAGGCGGTCGCCCAGGCGCAGCAGCGAACCCTGCACCTGCGGGGTGTACAGGCCGGGCAGGGCACGGAAGGGCGCGGTGAAGCTGCCGCCGCCGTCGCGGCTGACGGCCTGCGTGCGGTGGCCGAGGTCGGTGCCGTCCTGCTCCCGGCCGCTGACCAGCACCGAACCGTCCCCGCGCTCGGCCAGGGTCAGTTCGGAGGGCTTCTGCCGGAAGGTGCCGTCGGCGGCGACGGGCCAGGTGTCGGTGGCACCGATCCGCCAGTGGTCCCCGTGGTCGTCGCTGACGATCAGCGCCGCGTGGTTGGCGCTCACCCTGCCGCCGTCCCAGGTCTCGGTGTTGACCCCGAACACCAGGCGCCCCGCGTACCGGCCGCGGGTGAGCTGGATGCCGTGCACGGGCCCGGTGGCGTACCAGGAGTTCCAGTCGGCGGGCAGGATCTCCGGGCTCAGGTCGCGCGGCGGCGACCACGTCCGGCCGGTGTCGTCGCTGTACCGCAGATGGGGGGTGCGATCGCACGGCACCGAACAACTGGCGCTGTCCGTACGGCCCGTGTTGTACGTCTCCGCCAGCCAGATACGCCCGGTCGAGCGGTCCACGACCGGTGCGGGGTTGCCGTGGGTGTCGCCGGCGCCCTCGTCGACCACCTGCAACGGGCCCCACGTGCGCCCGCCGTCGGTGGACCGCTTGAGCACGATGTCGATGTCGGCCGCGTCCCCGCAGTTGAGGACCCGGCCCTCGGCGAACGCCAGCAGGGTGCCGTCGGCCGCCCGCACGACCGCCGGGATGCGGAAGCACGCGTACCCGGGGTCCTGGGAGGCCCTGAACAGCACCTGCTGCTCGAACTCCGGTGACCCGTCGGCCGGTCGGGCCTGCGCCGGATGGGCCGGGAGGAGCGGGGTCAGCAGTGCGCCCACGGTGAGAACGGCGGTGGCCAGTGCGGATCCGAGACGGGCGTGAAGACCTGACGGCACGGAGCGACCTGCCCTTCGTCGGCCGGACAACTGGACGTCCGGACATCCCACGTCCAACGTGCGTCTCTTCGACGGTAGTTGGGGGTGCGGCGGCTCACAAGGAGCGTGCGGGCACTTACGGGCGCAGGAGGACCTTGCCGAGGTTGGCCCGGCTGGTGATCACCTCGTGGGCCTTCGCCGCGTCCTCCAGGGCGAACTCCCCGTGCACGACGGGCCGCACGGCACCCTCCCTGTACAGCCGCCACAGCTCCCGACGCCAACGTTCGTACAGGTCCGGCCGGTCGCGCGCGATCAGCGCCATCTGGAAGCCGATCACCGACTTGGCCCCCACCAGCAGGTCGTACGCCCGGACGGTGCCGCCGCCCGAGCTGTAGGCGACCAGGCGGCCGAGCGGGGCGAGCGCGGCGAGGGCGGGGGTGAGCAGGTCACCGCCCACGGCGTCCAGCACACAGTCGACGGGGTCTCCCCACCCGTCGTCGCCGTACCGGACGCAGTCGTCCGCACCCAGCGACCGGACGAACTCCGCCTTCTCCGGCCCGGACACCGCCCCCACCACCCGGCCCGCGCCCCGCGCCCGCGCCAGCTGCACCGCGAGGTGCCCGACCCCGCCGGCCGCCGCCGTCACGAGGACCGACTCCCCGGGCGCGAGCCGCGCCGCATCCAGGGCCCCGAGCGCCACCAGCCCGCTGCGCACCAGCGCGACCGCCGTCACCGCGTCCGCGCCGTCCGGTACCGGTGAGGCCATGTCCTCGCGCAGGACGGCGAAATCGGCGTACCCGTGCCCGAAGCACAGACCGGTCACCCGGTCGCCGGGCCGGAACCGGGTCACCCCCCGGCCGGCCGTGACCACCTCGCCGGCGATCTCACCGCCCAGCGGGACCGGCTCCGCGGCCTCGGTGACCTTGCGGACCACCGGCAGGGTGACACCGACGGCCGCGCAGCGCACCAGCAGCTCCCCGGGGCCCGGCTCGGGGACGGGGACATCCTCCAGGAGCAGGGGGCCACCGGTGGACTCGTACCGGACGCGGCGCATCGCACCTCCACAGCCGGGCAGGCCCGGACAGTCGTTGGGATCCCCCACGAATTCGTGGGGGATCCCAACGATAGGAGGTGTTCGTTGGGAAGTCCAATGATTCTTCGGCTAGGCTTCCGGCATGGCCGAAGCATCCCTGCCCGCGATCCGCTCCCTCCCCAGCTGGCTGCTCGGCCGGGCCGCCGCGCGGGGCCGCGCCCTGGTCGCCGAAGCCCTCGCGGCCGAGGGCATGCGGATGTGGCACCACGTCGTCCTCTCCGCCGTCCGCGACCTCGCCCCCGTCGCCCAGGCCGACCTCGGGCGCGCCGTGAGCCTCGACCCCAAGGACGTCGTCGGCATCCTGAACGACCTCCAGTCCACCGGCCTGGTCGACCGCGCCCCCGACCCCCGCGACCGGCGCAAGAACGCCGTCACCCTCACCGAGGACGGCGCCCGGCTCCTCGTACGCTGCGAGAGGGCCGCCCGCGAGGCCAACGACGCCCTGCTCGCCCCGCTGACGCCCGCCGAACGCGAGCAGTTCACGAGCCTGCTGGTCCGGATCTCCGGCACGGACGGCTGAGGACGGCGCGAGGGCACGACGGCAAGAGGGCACGGCGGCGCGACGGCGCCGGGGCGCCTGCGAAAGCAGGCGCCGGCGAGCGCCGACCGGCCGGTCCGCCCACCGGGAGTGTGGTCAGCCCTGGGTGGCGGCCTCGGTCTCCCGCAGGACGATGCGGTCCTCACCCGCGTACACGTTCATCGAACTACCGCGCAGGAAGCCGACCAGCGTCAGACCGGTCTCCGCCGCCAGGTCCACCGCCAGCGAGGACGGCGCCGACACCGCCGCCAGCAGCGGAATGCCCGCCATCACCGCCTTCTGCGCCAACTCGAACGAAGCCCGACCCGACACCATGAGAATCGTCCGGGACAGCGGCAGACCACCGTGCTGGAGCGCCCGGCCGACCAACTTGTCGACCGCGTTGTGCCGGCCCACGTCCTCCCGGGTGTCCAGCAGCTCCCCGTCCTCGTCGAACAGGGCCGCCGCGTGCAGGCCGCCGGTCCGGTCGAACACGTGCTGGGCCGTGCGCAGCCGGCCGGGAAGGTCCGCCAGCAGCTCGGGAGTGACGCGCAGCGGGGGAGTGTCGGCGATCGGCCAGCGCGCGGTCGTACGGACCGCGTCCAAACTGGCCTTGCCGCACAGCCCGCAGGAGGACGAGGTGTAGACGTTCCGCTCGAGACTGAAGTCCGGGAGCGTGACGCCCGGCGTGGTCCGCACGTCGACCACGTTGTAGGTGTTCGCACCGCCGTCCCCGGTGGCCCCCGCGCAGTAGACGATGTTCTGGAGGTCGGCTGCCGTGGCCAGGACGCCCTCGCTCACCAGGAACCCCGCCGCCAGCGCGAAGTCGTCGCCCGGGGTGCGCATGGTGATGGCGAGCGGCTTGCCGTTCAGCCGGATCTCCAGGGGTTCCTCGGCGACCAGCGTGTCCGGCCGGGCGGACACCGCGCCGTCCCGGATGCGGAGGACCCTGCGTCGTTCCGTGACTCGTCCCATGTTCTGATCAGCCCCGGGTTCGGTACGTGGTGGCCGGAACGGCCCTTGATGCAGCCGTGGGTCACCGGGCCGTCGTACGGCGAGGCGACCTTCACCGTCTCATTGTCCTGCACACGGAGGGCGAGCGTGCGGCCCGCTTCCGCAGCCCCGGTACCCCGCGGGCGGGCCGGCGGGAATGCATCCGCCCGGGCGCCCCGGTGAGTGACGGTGCGGACCATGGGCGACTCACGGGCGTACCCCACCTTCCGTTCCACCTTCCGTTCCACTGCCAAGACGGCTGCGTCCCAGCAGGCCGGGCGTCTCGCGGACCTCCTGCTGGAGCGACGCGAGGACCGGCCGGCACGGCATCTGGCCGGACGACCCGGACGCGGACCGGTCCGGCCACGCCGGATACGAAGGGGTCCGCATCCTGTGCCACGGCGACGACACGGACGGCGAACGGTGGTCCGCCCGGCACACCGTCCTCGTCCACGTGACGAAGCGGGGCCACCCGGCCCGCGCCCGCGTGCTCGCCGCGCACATCGACGGCACGGTGCTCGGCGAGACGCGGACCGGATGGTGAGGCGGCGCTCGCGCGCACGTCCGGCGGTCCGACCGGAGCGTACGCCGGCGGTCCGACCGTGGCGCACGTCGGCGGTCCGACCGGAGCGCGTGCCCGGCCCTCTGACCACAGCGCGTGCCCGGCTGTCTGACCGGAGCCGACAATCCCGACACCCGATTCCTGTGGCTTCACCTGCCGTCGTACCCGTGAGTCACTGCTCAGACTGAAGGATCCCGCTACCCGGCAACGAGGGGATCCTCTGCATGAACGGCTCGCGCATCGCCGCCATCGGTCACTACCAGCCCGCCAAGGTGCTCACCAACGACGATCTGGCAGGCATGGTCGACACCGGTGACGAGTGGATCCGCAGCCGGGTGGGCATCCGCACCCGGCACATCGCCGGCCCCGACGAACCCGTCGACGAACTCGCCGCGCACGCCGCCGCCAAGGCGCTCGCCGCGGCCGGCCTGGCGCCACACGACATCGACCTGGTCCTCGTCGCCACCTCCACCGCCATCGACCGCTCCCCGAACACCGCCGCCCGCGTCGCGGCCCGGCTCGGCATCCCGAGGCCCGCCGCGATGGACGTGAACGTGGTGTGCGCCGGGTTCACCCACGCGCTGGCCACCGCCGACCACACCGTCCGGGCCGGCGCGGCCACCCGCGCCCTCGTCGTCGGCGCCGACAAGATGTCCGACGTCACCGACTGGACCGACCGCAGCACCTGCGTCCTCGTCGGCGACGGCGCCGGGGCCGCCGTGGTCGAGGCCTGCCGGCCGGGGGAGGAGCCCGGGATCGGGCCGGTGCTGTGGGGTTCGGTGCCGGAGATGGGGCACGCCGTACGGATCGAGGGCACGCCGCCGCGGTTCGCCCAGGAGGGGCAGAGCGTCTACCGGTGGGCCACCACCCGCCTGCCGGCCATCGCCCGCCAGGCCTGCGAGAAGGCCGGGATGGTGCCCGGGGACCTCGCGGGCGTCGTCCTGCACCAGGCCAACCTGCGGATCATCGAGCCGCTGGCCGAGAAGATCGGCGCCGTCAACGCGGTGGTCGCCCGCGATGTCACCGAGTCCGGGAACACGTCGGCCGCCAGTATCCCGCTCGCCTTCTCCAAGCTGGTCGAGCAGGGAGCGCTCAGCACCGGCGACCCGGTACTGCTGTTCGGCTT
The DNA here is from genome assembly GCF_043080665.1 of Streptomyces sp. NPDC014991. Taxonomy (NCBI): domain Bacteria; kingdom Bacillati; phylum Actinomycetota; class Actinomycetes; order Kitasatosporales; family Streptomycetaceae; genus Streptomyces; species Streptomyces sp. NPDC014991. The sequence continues at coordinate 29,067 of NZ_JBIBVY010000014.1, read as the reverse complement.
CGGCGGCAACCTGTCGTACGCCGGGCAGGTCGTACGCTGCCCGTAAGGCCTCCGGAGTCCTGACTCCCGCCCTCACCCTCACGTGCCGTACACAAGGCCTCGCACACGGTGCGGCGCCGCCGATCCACCGCCGCCCGAACCGCCCGGGACACCGTCCGGCGTGCGGATACGCAGGTGAAACGCGCTCCGAAACCTTGGTATTGTTGTCCATGTCGCCGCGGGGAACACACCCACGTGGCGGCAGACACCTGGTCCGGGTGGCGGAATGGCAGACGCGCTAGCTTGAGGTGCTAGTGCCCTTTATCGGGCGTGGGGGTTCAAGTCCCCCCTCGGACACCAGCGAACCAGCGAAGACCCCAGTGCTCCTGGGGTCTTTCTGTTTCCCCGGCTGTGCTGTGGCGGACCCTGTGACCAGCGGTCCGGTGTTCCCCATGACGGTTCGGACAGGATGCCGACCGGTCAGGAGGCGGTATCTCGGCCCGGAACCTGAACCGGCGTACGCTGTCCCGCCGTGACCGCCTCGCCGAGGAGGCCGAGGAACCCGCGTGCAATTCAGACACACCCTGATCGACGTGACCCCGCTTCGGTCCTCACCGCCGTTCCGGCGGTTGTGGGCCGGGCAGGCTCTGTCGGTTCTCGGCAGTCAGATGACGCTCGTCGCCGTGCTGCTCCAGGTCTGGCAGATGACGAAGAGCACCACCTGGACGGGCGCCGTCGGGCTGGCACAGGCGATTCCCCTCACAGCGCTCGGACTGTTCGCCGGGTCACTCGTCGACCGAGTGGACCGCCGTAGGTTCTACCTGCTCACCACCAGCGGGCAAGCCGTGTGTTCGTTACTCCTGGCGCTTCAGGGATTCCTCGGGCACCTGCCTGCCGCCGGTGTACTCGGGCTGGTCGCCCTCCAGTCCTGCTTCGTCGCGGGCGGCGGCCCGGCCTCACGCACCTTCATTCCCCACCTCCTGCCCGAGCACCAGCTGGCTGCGGGTCTGGCGCTGCGACGCATCGCCTTCCAGGGCGCCATGCTGTTCGGTCCCGCGTCGGCCGGACTGATCGTGGGCGGGCTGGGAGCCGGCGTCTGCTACCTGATCGACGCCCTGACCTTCGTCGCCGCCTTCTACGGTGCCTTCGGCCTGCCGCGGATGAAGCCGGGGGACGAGCCCGCACGGCCGGGCCTGCGCGGGGTGCTGGACGGTCTGGCCTTCCTGGCCCGCACTCCCGTCATCCGCGGCGCCCTGCTCACCGACCTGGCCACCACCGTACTGTCGATGCCCATCAGCCTGTTCCCCCTGGTCAACGCCGAGCGATTCGGCGGTGACCCGCGCACTCTCGGGCTGTTCCTCACGGCCGTCGCCGTCGGCGGGGTTGCGGCGTCCCTCTTCTCCGGGACTTTCACCAGGTGCGCCCGCCCGGGCGTCGTCATGCTCGCCGGATCCGCCACCTGGGGCGCGGCGTTGACGCTGTTCGGCCTGTCACCCGACCCATGGGTCGCTCTGGCCTTCCTCGTCCTGGCCGGTGCCGCCGACACCGTCTCCGTCGTCTCCCGCAGCACCGTCGTCCAGACGCACACTCCCCACGCACTGCTCGGCCGCGTCAGCGCGGCCGAGCAGATCGTCGGGCAGGCCGGACCCGACCTCGGCAACATGCGCGGCGGCCTCGTCGCCGATGCCACCTCGGGAGCAGCGGCACTCGTCAGCGGTGGCCTGCTCTGTCTCGGCGCCGTGGCCGCGGTGGGCGCCACCACGGCAGACCTGCGCGGCCCTCTCGTCGCCCGGAGCGCCACGCCGCTCGCGGGCCCGGAAAACCCCGTGCCCCGGCCGGACCGTCCTGCCTAGACTCGCACCGAACCGGCGCCGCCCCCGCAGTGGGCCGCCCGGGTGACCGCCGTGTGGACTGAGGGGAGCCGGGCCGTGTGTGAGCGCACCGCTGTCGTCGCTTCCCGTTCCCGGTACACGGTGATCCTCGTGTCCTCGTCCGGCCGGTGCCCGCTGCGCGGCCGGCACCGGATCCCGTGACGCCCCGCTGACCTTCCCCGCCCGTCCGGCCGCATGCCGGACGCGGCCCGCGGGCCGGCGCTCTCCGGGCGCACGGGTGATCGCGCTGCCCCACTTCACCCTCCGAAAGGCACCGGGCCGTGCGTACGACCACCAACCCTCTCGCCGCTGTCCGCAACATCGGCATCCTCGCCCACGTCGACGCGGGCAAGACCACCGTCACCGAGCGCATCCTGTATGCGACGGGCACCACCCACAAGCGGGGCGAGGTGCACGACGGCACCACCGTCACGGACTTCGATCCGCAGGAACGCGACCGCGGCATCACCATCTTCGCCGCCGCGGTCAGCTGTGCCTGGGACGGTCACCGCCTCAACCTGATCGACACCCCCGGACACGTCGACTTCGCCGACGAGGTCGAGCGGTCGCTGCGCGTCCTGGACGGCGCCGTCGCCGTGTTCGACGCCGTCGCCGGGGTCGAGCCCCAGAGCGAGTCGGTGTGGCGGCAGGCCGACCGGCACGGCGTGCCGAGGATCGCGTTCGTCAACAAACTGGACCGCGCGGGCGCCGACCTCGACCGGGCCGTCGGCTCCATCCGGGAACGGCTGCACCCCACCCCGCTGGTGGTGCAGCTGCCGGTCGGCGCCGAGGGCGGCTTCACCGGTGTGGTGGACCTGGTCCGGATGCGGTCCCTGGTCTGGGGCGAGGGCGAGGGCGAGGGCGCGGCCGTGGAAGGGGCGGTGCCGGAGGAGTTGCGGGAGGAGGCGGTACGGCGGCGACGCGCGCTGGAGGAGGCGGTCGCGGAACGGCACCCGGCCGCACTGGAGGAGTTCTGCGACCGCGAGACCCTCTCCGCCGCGACCCTCACCGCCGCCCTGCGCGACCTGACCCGCAGCGGGGACGGCGTGGTCGTGCTGTGCGGCTCCGCCTACCGCAACCGCGGCATCGAACCGCTGCTGGACGCGGTGGTCGCCTACCTGCCCTCGCCGCTGGACGTACCCGCCGTACGGGGCGTCCACGACGGCGCCGGGCAGCACCGGGCCGCCGATCCCCGACTGCCTTTCGCCGGGCTGGTGTTCAAGGTGAACGCGGGCGCCAACGGGCGCCTGGCCTACGTGCGGGTCTACTCGGGCACGCTGGAGAAGGGGGACACCGTGCGGGACACGGGCGCCGGAGGCACCGAGCGGGTGGCGCGCATTCTGCGGGTCATGGCGGACCGGCACGTCCAGCTGGACCGGGCGGTCGCCGGTGACATCGTCGCGGTCGCGGGCATGAGGTCGGCCCGTCCCGGCGCCACGCTGTGCGACCCCGCGGCGCCGTTGCTGCTGGAACCGCCCGTGGCCGCCGATCCCGTGGTGTCCGTGGCGGTCGAGGCACGGCGGAGCACGGACACCGGGCGGCTCGCCACCGCACTGGCCCGGCTCGCGGAGGAGGACCCCTCGCTGGTGGTGCGCACCGACGCCGAGACCGGGCAGACCGTGCTCTCGGGAAGGGGCGAACTCCATCTGGAGGTCGCGGTGGAGAGGATCCGCCGTGACGGCGGGCCGGAGGTCACCGTGGGCCGGCCGCGGGTCTCGTACCGGGAGACGGTGGCCGGTGGAGTACGCGGGTTCGTGTACCGGCACGTCAAACAGGACGGTGGGGCGGGGCAGTTCGCGCACGTCGTCCTGGACGTGGAGCCGCTCGGTCCCGACGTGGGCGCCACCGGCTTCGTGTTCCGGTCGGCCGTGACCGGCGGCCGGGTGCCGCAGGAGTACGTGCGCGCGGTCGAGGCCGGCTGCCGGGACGCCCTCGCCGAGGGACCGCTCGGCGGGCACCCGGTGACCGGGCTGCGCGTCACGCTCACCGACGGCTCCACGCATGTGAAGGACTCGTCCGACACGGCCTTCCGCACCGCCGGCCGGCTCGGTCTGCGCGCGGCCCTGCGGGCCTGTACGGCGGTCCTGCTGGAGCCGGTCGCCGAGGTCGCGGTGACCGTTCCGGACGACGCGGTCGGCGGGGTCCTCGGGGACCTGGCCGCACGGCGCGGCCGGGTCGGCGGCTCGCAGGCCCGCGGCGGCGCGGCCGTCCTGACCGCGACCGTGCCACTGGCCGAACTGTTCGGCTACGCCACCCGGTTGCGCAGCCGTACCCAGGGCCGGGGCACGTTCACCACCCGGCCCGCCGGCTACGCGCCGGCACCGGTGACGACGCCCGCACGGTGACCACCACGTCGGCGGGGTGACCGCCCCACCCGTGGGGCGGCCGCCCCACCCGTGGGGCGGCCGTCCGCACGGTGACCACCACACGTGGCGTGACCGTCCCACGCGTGGGGCGGCCGTCGTCCCCGTCGCCGGTCCGTGCCCGGCACCCGCTCACGGTGTGCCGGGCACGGACCGCGCAGGGGCGGATCAGGGGTGGCCGGCACGGCGGAGGGGTCGTCGTGCGCCACGGACAGGCCGGTGCGCAGCACGTGGTCCCGGACACCGCGGGGCCGGCAGCCGGGGACGGCCGGGGGGTGGGTGCACGGCCGGCCGGGTCGGGAGCGGGCGGCAGACCCTCGCCCCGGCCCCGCCCAGCCGCCGCGTTCTACACCAGCCGGCTCTCCAGGCCGGCCCGCCATGTCGGGGAGGTCGCGCGGCGCGGGACGGAATGCGGGCGGTGGCCGCCACGGGTGAGGAACGCGGCCAGGGGGAGGACCGCCGCGCCCACGGTGACCGCGTCCGGGCCGAGGTGGCCCAGTTCGATACGGCTGCGGCCCGCGGGAAAGCGCAGGGCCTGTGCGAGGGCGTGGGCGCGGACCTGGTCCAGGAAGGCGGTGCCGAGCTGGAGTCCCGCCCAGCCGCCGACGAGGACCCGTTCGGGCTGGAAGAGGTTGATGAGGTCGGACAGGCCCGCACCGAGGTACCGGGCGGTCTCGGCGAGCACCGCCGCCGCGACCGGGTCGGGCTCCGCCCCGCCGTCCGGGCGGGCCGCGGCCAGCAGTTCGGTCAGCGCCCGCTCCTCGCCGGCCCCGGCCGACGGCCTCCCGCCCGCCTCCCGCCACCGTGCCACCAGCGCCTCCGCACCCGCGTACGCCTCCAGGCAGCCCCGCGCCCCGCACCGGCACCGGCGCCCGCCGACCCGCAGCGTCAGGTGCCCCCACTCCACCGCCCTGCCCTGGTCCGCGTCCTCGGTGACCACACAGGCGCCGACCCCGGAACCGAAGAGCACCACCACGGCGTTGCGGGCGCCGCGCCCCGCGCCGAACCACATCTCGGCCTGCCCCAGCGTCTTGGCGCCGTTGTCGATGAAGTAGGGCACGTGCGCGGGGAGTTGACCGGTCAGCCGGAGCAGCCGCTCCAGGGGGACCGCGTCCCAGCCGATGGTCTGTCCGTGGACGACGGCGCCGTCCTCCCCGGTGTCCTCGATGATGCCGGGGACGCCGATGCCGACGCCGAGCAGCTCACCGGGGGCGCCCTCGGCCGCTCGCAGCACCTCGGTGATCCCCTGACGGACGTGGTCGACGACGGTGTCGACGTCGTAACCGTGCGAACCCAAGGGGCGCTCCGCGCCAGCCAGTTCGGTGAGGCCGAGGTCGAACAGCGCGATGCGGACCCGGGTTTCGCCGATGTCCACCCCGATCAGCCGTCCGCTGTCCGGCCGTACGCGCACCAGCCGGCGCGGCCGGCCCGCCTCGGCGCCGACCACTCCCGCCTCTTCCAGCAGGCCGTCCGCCAGCAGCTCGGCCACGACGTTGCTGACGGAGCCCGAACTGAGCCCGGTGGCCGGCCCCAGCGCGTACCGGCTCATGGGCCCGTCGAAATACAACCGTTGCAGAACGGTGCTGCGGCTCTCCCGCCGCAGGTCACGCACCGTACGGCCACCCCGTCCACCCACCTGGCCTCCCTGTTTCGCGTGTTTTTCGGGCCCGTGGGAGGGGCCTTCGCTGCCGCATCCCTTGACGAGCGTTTCTCTTGAGGTTTAACTCACGTCCTAAATTAAGCCATGAGGATCTCGGGGCGCCGGACGGGGTGCCGGCCACCGCGAGCAGCCTCTGGGTTCGACTCCCGGAAAGGGACACCAGGAGCCATGCGCAGCATCCGAGCCGCGGCCGTAGGCGCCGTCACCATGTCTCTCGCCCTCGCGGCCACGGCCTGCGGAGGCGGTTCGTCCGACCAGGGGGGCTCCGGCGACTCGCCGAAGACGCTCACCTACTGGGCCAGCAACCAGGGCGCCAGCATCGCCGTGGACAAGAAGGTCCTCCAGCCCGAACTCGACAAGTTCCAGAAGCAGACCGGCATCAAGGTGAAGCTGGAGGTCGTGCCCTGGTCCGACCTGCTCAACCGGATCCTGACCGCGACCACCTCGGGCCAGGGTCCGGACGTGCTGAACATCGGCAACACCTGGAGCGCCTCCCTCCAGGCCACGGGCGCGCTGCTGCCGTGGGACGACGGGAACTTCGCGAAGATCGGCGGCAGGGACCGGTTCGTGGACTCCGCGCTCGGCTCCACGGGCGTCCAGGGCAAGGCACCGGCCGCCGTACCGCTCTACTCGATGGCGTACGCGCTCTACTACAACAAGCACATCTTCGCCGACGCCGGCATCACCAAGCCCCCGGCCACCTGGGACGAACTGATCGCCGACGGCAAGAAGATCAAGGCCGAGGGCAGATCCGCGCTCGGCGCCGAGGGCGCCAACGTCTCGGAGAACATCCACCACGTCTTCGTCTTCGCCAAGCAGCACGGCGCCGACTTCTTCACCCCCGAGGGCAAGCCCGACTTCACCGACGCCAAGGTGGTCGACGCGGTCAAGCAGTACGTCGACCTGATGGCCAAGGACAAGGTCATCCCGACCGGTGACGCGGAGTACGCGCAGAACCAGTCCGTCAGCGACTTCGCCAAGGGCAAGCAGGCCATGCTGCTGTGGCAGACCGCCGCCGCCAACCTCAAGAGCCAGGGCATGAGCGAGGACGCCTACGGTGTCGCCCCCGTGCCCGTACGGTCCGGCGCCCCCGGCACCGGAGCCCAGACCAACTCGATGGTCGCCGGCATCAACATCGCCGTCTTCCGGAACAGCCACAACCTCGACGGCGCCACGAAATTCGTGAAGTTCATGACCGGCGACGCCGAGCAGAAGATCCTCAACAAGGCCTACACCACCATCCCGCCGGTCAAGGGTGCCCAGGGCGACCCGGCGTTCAACGCCCCGGCCACCGCCGTGCTCAAGCAGACCCTCGCCACCAGTGCCGCCCCGCTGCCGCAGGTGGCGTCCGAGTCGCAGTTCGAGACGGCGGTCGGTACGGCCGTGAAGGACCTGTTCGCCGACGCCGCCGCCGGACGCGCGGTCACCACCGACTCGGTCCGGGCCAAGCTGGAGAAGGCCCAGCAGCAGATGCCGGCGGCCTGAGCGCGATGACCACGACCACCACCGCCCGCAAGGAACCGGTGCGGCCGATCTCCCCCGGTGCGGCGCGCGTCCCGCGCCGCACCGGGCGGATCCGCCGCGTCTCACTGCCGTACCTGCTCCTCCTGCCCGCCCTGGTCCTGGAACTCCTCGTCCACCTGGTGCCGATGGTCATCGGCATGGTGATGAGCTTCAAGGAACTCACCCAGTTCTACATCCGTGACTGGGGCAGCGCCCCCTGGTCCGGCCTCGGCAACTACCGCCTGTCGGTGGACTTCGACGCCCCCGTCGGTGAGGCCCTGCTGCACTCGTTCCTCGTCACCGTCGGCTTCACCCTGCTGTCGGTCGGTCTGTGCTGGCTGACCGGCACCGCCGCCGCGGTGTTCATGCAGGACACCTTCCGGGGCCGCGGCCTGCTGCGCGCCCTGTTCCTGGTGCCGTACGCGCTGCCCGTCTACGCGGCCGTCATCACCTGGGTGTTCATGTTCCAGCACGACAACGGCCTGGTGAACCACGTCCTGCACGACCAGCTGCACCTCACCGGCAAGCCGTCCTTCTGGCTCATCGGCGACAACAGCTTCTACGCCCTGCTGACCGTGTCCGTGTGGAAGGGCTGGCCGTTCGCCTTCCTCATCGTGACGGCCGGCCTGCAGAACATCCCCGGCGAGCTGTACGAGGCCGCCGCCCTCGACGGCGCGGGCGTCTGGCAGCAGATCCGCCGCATCACCCTGCCGTCGCTGCGCCCGGTCAACCAGGTGCTGGTCCTGGTGCTGTTCCTGTGGACGTTCAACGACTTCAACACGCCGTACGTGCTGTTCGGCAGGTCCGCCCCGGAGTCCGCCGACCTGATCTCGGTCCACATCTACCAGGCCTCCTTCGTCACCTGGAACTTCGGCACCGGCTCGGCCATGTCCGTCCTGCTGCTGCTGTTCCTGCTCGTCGTGACGGGCGGATACCTGCTGCTCACCTCGCGCGGACGGAGGGCCGCCGATGTCTAGCCCCAACTCACCGATGGCGGCACCTCGTTCGTTCGTCTGGTCCCGGCGGATCTTCCTCACCCTGCTCGCCGGTTTCGTGCTGGTCCCGGTGTACGTGATGGTCTCCAGCTCGCTGAAGCCCCTAGCGGACGTCACCGGCAAGTTCCGCTGGCTGCCCAGCGGGCTGACCGTCCGCCCGTACATCGACATCTGGTCGACGGTCCCGCTCGCCCGGTACTTCGTGAACTCGCTGATCGTGGCGGGCGCCGCGACCCTGTGCTCGGTCGTCATCGCGGTGTTCGCGGCCTACGCCGTCAGCCGCTACGACTTCCGCGGCAAGCGGGTCTTCACGGTCACCGTGCTGTCGACGCAGATGTTCCCGGGCATCCTCTTCCTCCTGCCGCTGTTCCTGCTCTACGTCAACATCGGCAACGCCACCGGCATCGCCCTGTTCGGCTCCCGCGGCGGGCTGATCCTGACGTACCTCACCTTCTCCCTGCCGTTCTCCATCTGGATGCTGATCGGCTACCTGGACTCGGTGCCGCGCGACTTGGACGAGGCGGCACTCGTGGACGGCTGCGGCCCGCTCGGCGCCCTGCTCAGGATCGTCGTACCGGCCGCGGTCCCCGGCATCGTCGCGGTCGCCGTCTACGCCTTCATGACCGCGTGGGGAGAGGTCCTCTTCGCGTCCGTCATGACCAACGACACCACCCGCACCCTCGCCGTCGGCCTCCAGGGCTACTCCACCCTCAACGACGTCTACTGGAACCAGATCATGGCGGCCTCGCTGGTCGTCAGCGTGCCCGTGGTCGCCGGATTCCTGCTGTTGCAGCGCTACCTCGTCGCCGGGCTGACGGCGGGCGCCGTCAAGTGACCCACACCCCGCATCCCGAAGGGACTTCCGTGTCCGAACGTATCGACCTCGCGGCCCTCCCGCACGACTTCCTGTGGGGTACCGCCACAGCGGCGTACCAGATCGAGGGGGCCGTCGCCGAGGACGGCAGATCCCCGTCGATCTGGGACACCTTCTCGCACACCCCGGGGAAGACCGCGGGCGGCGACACCGGTGACGTCGCCTGCGACCACTACCACCGCTGGCGTGAGGACATCGGGCTGATGAGCCGGCTCGGCGTCAACGCCTACCGGATGTCCGTCGCCTGGCCCCGGGTGATCCCCGGCGGCACCGGCGAGGTGAACCCCAAGGGACTCGCCTTCTACGACCGGCTGGTGGACGCCCTGCTGGAGGCGGGCATCACCCCGTCGGTCACCCTCTACCACTGGGACCTGCCGCAGGCGCTCCAGGACCGCGGCGGCTGGCCGCAGCGCGACACCGCCCTCGCGTTCGCCGACTACGCCTCCGCCGTCGCCGCCCGCCTCGGCGACCGTGTCACGCTCTGGGCGACCCTCAACGAGCCGTCCTGCTCCGCCTGGATCGGCCATCTGGAGGGCACGATGGCCCCCGGCTGGACCGATCTCACGGCCGCCGTGCGGGCCTCCTGCCACCTGCTCCTCGGCCACGGCCTCGCCACCCAGGCGATCCGTGCCGCCGCCCCCGGCGCCCGGATCGGCATCGTCAACAACCTCTCCACCGTGCACGCGGCCACCGACCGCCCCGAGGACCGGGAGGCGGCGCGCCGCCACGACGGCCACGTCAACCGGTGGTGGCTGGACCCGGTGCACGGCCGCGGCTTCCCGGCCGACATGGTCGAGACCTACGGCGTCGAACTCCCGCTGCGAGAAGGGGACCTGGAGACCATCGCGGCTCCGCTGGACTGGCTCGGCCTGAACTACTACTTCCCCGCCTACGTCGCCGACGACCCCGACGGCCCCGCCCCCCACGCCCGCTCCGTGCGCCGCCCGGACGTACCGCGCACCGGCATGGACTGGGAGATCGACGCGAGCGGCATCGAGACGCTGCTGCTGCGCCTCACCGAGGAGTACGGTGCCCGGAAGATCTACGTCACCGAGAACGGCTCGGCCTACCCGGACGTGGTCCGTCCCGACGGCACCGTGGACGACCCCGAGCGTCAGGAGTACCTGGAGCGGCACCTCGCCGCCTGCGCCTCGGCGGCCCGCAAGGGTGCCCCGCTGGCCGGCTACTTCGCCTGGTCGCTGCTGGACAACTTCGAGTGGGCGTACGGCTACGCGAAGCGGTTCGGCCTGGTCCACGTCGACTACCGCACCCAGGTGCGCACCATCAAGGGCAGCGGACACCGGTACGCGGACATCGTCCGCGTCCACCGCGGCCGGACACGCCGGGCGGCCTGAGCCCGGCCCGGACGGCCGGTGGGCGCGGGTACGGGGGCCGCGCCCACCGGTCCGCACCCCGCAGGACTCCTATTGTCATGCACGCGCCACAAACTACTCACCCCCCGAGGAGAGCCGCATGCCATCCCGTATCCCGCGCACCCTGCTCGCCACGCTGACCACCGCGGCCCTGCTGGCCACCGGCCCGCTGCTGGCCACCCCCGCCCACGCCGCCGCCGTCGCCTGGGACACCGACCGCGCGGCCACCGCCTACGCCGTGAACCCGGCCGCCGTCACCGCCTCCGGCAGCGAGAACGCCGGCACCGCGGCCGGCCTCGCCTTCGACGGCAACAGTGCCACCCGCTGGTCCAGCAACTTCGCCGACGACGCCTGGATCCGCCTCGACCTCGGCTCCACCCTCCGCATCGACCGCGTCACCCTGGACTGGGAGGCCGCCTACGGCAAGCGCTACGTCCTGGAGGTGTCCGGGAACGGCACCGACTGGACCCCCTTCTACACCGAGACCGCCGGCACCGGCGGCTCCGTCACCGCGTACACCCACCCGCAGGAGGTCACCGGCCGCTACGTCCGCCTGCGCGGCCTCGAACGCGCCACGCCGTACGGCTACTCGCTGTGGAACCTCAAGGTCTACGGCGGCGAACCGGCACCGGCGTCGGCCACCCGGACGAACCTGGCGCTGAACCACCCGGCATACGCGAACTACTACCAGGACGCGGGTCACTCACCGGCGTTCCTCACCGACGGCGGATGGCCCGCCGACCTCAAGGGGGACGCGAGCCGCTGGTCGAGCGACTGGAACCAGGACCGATGGGTCTCGGTGGACCTCGGCGCACAGTCCACGATCGACACGGTGGACCTGTACTGGGAGTCGGCCTACGCCGTCGACTACCTCGTGCAGGTGTCCGACGACAACCGCACCTGGCGCACGGTGTACGAACCGACCCAGGCCGGCATCACCGCCCGCCGCGCCGACGTCAAGGCCCCCGGCGACGCGACAGGCCTGCACGACACGGTCAGACTGCCCTCCCCGGTCACCGGCCGCTACGTCCGCATGCTCGGCAAGGAACGCCGCTCCTTCTACAACCCGGCCCCCGCCACCGCCCAGTTCGGCTACTCCCTCTACGAGTTCCAGGTCTGGGGCACGGGCGGCAGCGCCTCCGCCGCCTATCCCGCGCTCCCCGCCGACCCGACCGGCACCTACCGGACCACGTTCTTCGACGACTTCACCGCCGCCGCACTCGACCGCTCCAAATGGCGGGTCGTCCGCACCGGGACGGAGATGGGCCCGGTCAACGGCGAGTCACAGGCGTACGCCGACTCCACCGACAACATCCGCACCCAGAACGGCAGCCTGATCCTCAAGGCGACGTACTGCAAGGGCTGCACGCGGGCCGACGGCGGCACCTACGACTTCACGTCGGGCCGCATCGACACCCACACCCACGCCGACTTCACCTACGGCAGGGTCAGTGCCCGGATGAAACTCCCCGTCGGCGACGGCTTCTGGCCCGCCTTCTGGCTGCTCGGCAGCAACGTGGACGACCCCTCGGTGTCCTGGCCGGCCTCCGGCGAGACCGACATCATGGAGAACATCGGCCACCCCGACTGGACCAGCACCGCCCTGCACGGCCCCGGCTACTCCGCCGACGGCAACATCGGCGCCCGCCAGACGTACCCGAACGGCGGCACCGCCGACCAGTGGCACACCTACGCGGTCGAGTGGACCCCCACCGCGCTGCGCTTCTCCGTGGACGACCGCCCGGTCCAGGAGACGACCCGCAACAAGCTGGAATCGACCCGCGGCCAATGGGTCTACGACCACAACAACTACGTCATCCTCAACCTCGCCCTCGGCGGCGCCTACCCGGCCGGCTGGAACAAGGTCACCAGCCCCTACTGGGGCCTGCCGCAGTCGAGCGTCGACAGGATCGCGGCCGGGGGAGTGCAGGCGGAGGTGGACTGGGTGCGAGTGGAGCAGAAGGGGTAAAGCCGCTGACGTCCGGCGGTGGCCCGACGCCTCGGCGGAGAAGCGCTCGGCACCCGGGAGCCGAGTCAATGTATGGCGCGCCCGCCGACGGCCGAAAATGGACGATGACAGGGGGGCGTGGGGGCCGGGGGGGGGGGCCGGCCCCCCCCCCCCCCCCCCCCCCCCCCCGGCCCCCCCCCCCCCCCCCCCCCCCCCCCGGCGGGGGGGGGGGGGGGCGGGGGGCGGGTGGGGGGGGGTGGT
>NZ_JBIBVY010000014.1:0-16230 GCF_043080665.1 Streptomyces sp. NPDC014991 | reverse complement strand
CCCCGCGGGGGCGCCTCCGCGGCCCCCCGGGGGCCGCGTTGTATTTTTGGGCCCCCCCCCCCCCGGCCTCAACTGGCCGGTTGCGGGGGGGGGGGGGGGGGGGGCCCCCCCCCCCCCCCCCCGAGCCGATCAGTCCCGTCACGGTCCCACGACCCGGCTGCGCACACTCGATGAGCGGGTGACGCCCCCTCCCGCTGGACAAGTCGAGTGGTACGAGTGGATGTGCTCCCGGGACGGCGGTGCCGGGACAGCCGTCGGATGGGTGGTGCGTACCGCCCTCGCCACATACGCGGCAGCCGGGTCCGAACGCGTGGCAGCCGTCAGGCAAGCCGCTGAGGAGGCGGCGGACGCCCGGCTGGAACAGGTCCTGAAGCAGGCGCGCGAGGGGCGGGACCGCGCTTGGGCCCTGCTCGAAGCGGAGCGGTGTTCGCCGAAGGCCCGGCTGGGTGCGGTGACGCGTGCGGCGGCCTGGACGGGGCTGTGGGCCGTGGCCCTGGTCTCGGCTGCCCGGCTCGTGTGGGGCTGGGCGCGACCGGACATCGCATGGAGGGTGTCGAGCGAGTTCGGCGCGCTCTCGCTGGCCGCGTTCGCGGGCCGTCTGCGAGCTGTGCTGTCGTTGGGAGCGGCCTATCGCCCGCCTGTGGTCCACTGGTCGCTGGCTGGGAGACGAGGGCCTCGCGGCCGGGACGGCCAGGATGTGTGTCATCGCGGCACTGTCCCTGGTCGCCGGAACGATCGCGCACAGCCGTTTCTGGTTCGTGGCCTGTTTCGCGCTCGCGCTGATCGGGGTGGTTGCCGCCGCGTGGGTCGGGCTGGTCCAGGACTGGGACGAGGACCACCAGGAACGGCTGACGGACTTCCGGTCCGGACAGGACGGAACGGTGTGGGGAGACATCGCCCGCGACGTGGGGTCGCCCTCACCCGCGGACCGGGCGGAGGCCTACCGCAAGCTCGTCGAGCAGTTCGGCGGACTGTATACGCAGTCCGGGAACACGCCCGAGTGAACGAGTGAGGTTCAGCGCGTCGCCAGTTCCAGCACCATCGGCTCGGACACCGCCTGCTCCGTCACCACCGGCCCGGCGGCCGTACGCGAGTTCCGCCACAGCCACAGCACGTCCCGGCCGAAGGACCACAGCAGGGAGCCCAGGGCCGGCAGCACGACTGCGAGGTTCGCCGCGTGCGGCAGCAGCCCGGAGCCGGCCAGCAGCAGGCAGACGCCCTGGACGGCGGCCACCGTCTTGCGGGCGAACGACGGCGGCAGCGGGGCGTTCAGCCAGGGGGCCACCCGGGCAGCGGCCACGAACGCGTACCGCATGCCGCCGATCAGCAGCACCCACGGGCCGAGGTGCCTGGACACGTACACGCTCAGCACCAGGATGAGGAACGCGTCGACCTCCATGTCGAAGCGCGCACCCAGCGCGGAGGACGTGCCGGTGTGGCGTGCCACCTTGCCGTCCACGCCGTCCAGCAGCAGTGCCACGGCGGTCAGGGCGGCCAGCAGGGTCACCGGCGGCGCGCTCTCGAAGGAGTCCGCGACCAGCGCCGTCACCCCGCCGACCAGGGTCGTCCGGCCGAGCGTGACCCGGTTGGCGGGCCCGAAGGAGCTGAGCCGGGAGCGGTGCAGGGCGCGGGAGAGGACCGCCCAGGTGGCGAACGCGAAGGCCAGCCCCGTCAGCCAGCCGGCCGGCCCCATGCCGATCGCCGAGCCGAGCAGGGCCAGCAGCAGGATCTGCACGCCCGCTCCCACAGCGGTCTCCTGCTGGAGCCTCGCGTCATAAGTGTTGTTCAGGGCCACCGCACATCCTCCGGCCGAGTGACAGAGTCGATCAACGCCGCGTACTCTGCGCGGCCTGTGCACATCTCGGTACGTGAACAACTTCCCGATCGTTCAGGAGGATGCCGATGAACCGGTCGGCCCGCGCTTTCTGGCTCCGCTCGCCCGGCCACGGAGAACTGCGCGACGTCACCCTCGCCCGGCCCGCCGCCGACGAGGTCCTGGTGCGCACGCTGTACTCCGGGGTCAGCCGGGGCACGGAGACGCTCGTCTTCCGCGGCGGGGTGCCCGCGAGCCAACACGCCGCGATGCGGGCGCCGTTCCAGGAGGGCGACTTCCCGGGCCCGGTGAAGTACGGCTACCTGAACGTCGGCGTCGTGGAGGAGGGACCGGACGAGCTGGTCGGGCGCACCGTCTTCTGCCTGTATCCGCATCAGAGCCGGTACGTCGTCCCGGTGAGCGCCGTCACCGTGGTACCCGATCGGGTGCCCGCCGAGCGGGCCGTGCTCGCCGGCACCGTGGAGACCGCCGTGAACGCCCTGTGGGACGCGACACCGCTCATCGGCGACCGGATCGCGGTGATCGGCGGCGGCATGGTCGGCTGCGCGGTGACCGCGCTGCTCGCCCGCTTCCCGGGCATCCGCCTCCAGCTCGTGGACGCCGATCCCGACCGCGCGAACACCGCCCGGGCACTCGGCGTGGACTTCGCCGCGCCCGCCGACGCCCTCGGCGACTGCGACCTCGTCGTGCACGCCAGCGCCAGCGAGGCGGGCCTCGCCCGGGCCCTGGAACTCCTCGCCCCGGAGGGCACCGTCGTGGAGCTGAGCTGGTACGGCGACCGGAGCGTGGCCCTGCCGCTCGGCGAGACCTTCCACTCCCGCCGGCTCACCGTGCGCAGCAGCCAGGTCGGTACCGTCTCCCCGGCCGCCCGGGCCGGCCGCACCTACGCCGACCGGATGGCGCTCGCCCTGGACCTGCTCGCCGACCCGGCGCTCGACGCGCTCGTCACCGGGGAGAGCGCCTTCGAGGAACTGCCGTCCGTGCTGCCGGGACTGGCCTCCGGTGAGATCCCCGCCCTGTGCCACCGGATCCGGTACACCGACAACGGCCTGACCTGAGAAAAGAGTGAGTCACGGCTGAACACGGGGAAGCGAGGAGCCGTACTACACGACATCCCCCGGCGGGCAAGGCGGGGGACAAGACGCGCCGCACCTGGAGGGTCGTCCGTTGTTCAGCATCACCGTCCGCGATCACATCATGATCGCCCACAGCTTCCACGGCGAGGTTTTCGGGCCCGCGCAGCGACTGCACGGCGCCACGTTCCTCGTCGATGCGACGTTCCGCCGCGAACAGCTGGACGAGGACAACATCGTCGTCGACATCGGGCTGGCCACGCAGGAACTGGGCGCCGTCGTCGCCGAACTGAACTACCGCAACCTCGACGACGAACCCGACTTCGCCGGCGTCAACACCTCCACCGAGTTCCTCGCCAAGGTCATCGCCGACCGGCTCGCCGATCGCGTCCACCGGGGCGCCCTCGGCGAGGGCGCCCGGGGCCTGCACGGCATCACCGTCACCCTGCACGAGTCGCACGTCGCCTGGGCGAGTTACGAGCGTGACCTGTGACCGACCTGACGGTGCGGCCGGCCCGCCTGACGTACGTCCCCGCGCAGCACACCCCCGCCGAGAACGCCGGAATCATTCCCATGTCCCTGCGCACCGTGCACTTCGTGATGCCGGGCGGCGTCGACGACCCGACGGCGCCCAGCGGCGGCAACGCCTACGACCGCCGGGTCTGCCTGGACCTGCCCGGCTTCGGCTGGCAGGTCACCCGGCACCCCGTCCCCGGCACCTGGCCGCACCCGGACGGCGCCGCCCGCGACCGGCTCGCCCGGACCCTGCGGGACCTGCCCGACGACGCCGTCGTCCTGCTCGACGGCCTCGTCGCCTGCGGCGTCCCCGAGACCGTCCTCCCGGAGGCCGGACGCCTGCGGCTCGCCGTCCTCGTCCATCTGCCGCTCGGCGACGAGACCGGCCTGGACCCGGCCGTCGCCGCCGTCCTGGACACCCGCGAGCGGACGGTGCTGCGGGCGGTGCCCGCGGTGATCGCCACCAGCGACTGGGCGGTCCGCCGGCTCGTCTCCCACCACGGACTCATCCCCGACCGGGTGCACGTCGCCGCGCCCGGCGCCGACATCGCGCCCCTCGCCCCCGGCACCGACGGCGTCTCCCGGCTGCTGTGCGTGGCCGCCGTGACCCCCCGCAAGGGCCAGCACCGGCTGGTGGAGGCGCTCGCGGCGGTACGGGACCTGCCGTGGACCTGCGAGTGCGTCGGCGGACTCGGCAACGACCCCGCGTATGTGACCCACCTGCGGGAGCTGATCGCCCGGCACGGCCTCGGTGACCGCCTGCACCTGACCGGCCCGCGCTCCGGCGCCGGCCTCGACGCCTCCTACGCCGCCGCGGACCTGATGGTCCTCACCTCCTACGCCGAGACCTACGGCATGGCGGTCACCGAGGCCCTCGCCCGTGGCATCCCGGTCCTCGCCACCGACGTCGGCGGCGTGCCCGAGGCCGTCGGCCGTGCCCCCGACGGCGGAGTGCCCGGCATCCTCGTCCCGCCGGAGGACCCGGCGGCGCTCGCCGCCGAACTCCGCGGCTGGTTCGGCGAACCCGACGTACGCCGCCGTCTCAAGGCCGCCGCGCGAAGCCGCCGCGCGGCGCTCGGCGGCTGGGCCACCACCGCCCGCAGCCTGGCCGGAGTCCTCCAACGACTCCCCGAACCACCGAGGACGACGTCATGACCCGCCCGGACACCCACACCGGCCCTGCCGCCATGGCCCCCACGCACCCGCGGCGCACGACGTCCCCCGGACCGACTCCGGCCGGGGCGGGGGAGAGTGCCGGCGGGAGTGGGAGCCAGGGTGCCGGGGGCGCGGTCATCGCCGGGGCCGGGCCCGTCGTCCGGGCCGGTGAACGGGCCACCGTAAGGCTGCGGGACGGTGACCCGGAGGACGCCCCGCGGTACGCGCCCGAGTGGCTCCAGCTGCGGGAACCCGCCGACGCGGCGGCCCGGGCGACGGACCTGCTCGACCCGTTGCGTGTCCGGCTGGCCGACGGGGCGGTCAGGGCGGGCGGACTCGCCGTGCACGACCTGGGCTGCGGCACCGGCTCGATGGGCCGCTGGCTCGCGCCCCGCCTGGACGGCGCCCAGCACTGGATCCTGCACGACCGCGACCCCTACCTGCTGCACTTCGCCGCCGTCGCCTCCCCGCGCTCCGCCGCCGACGGCAGCGGCGTCACGGTCGAGACCCGGCGCGGCGACGTGGCCCGGCTCACCCCGGACGCGCTGACCGGAGCCTCGCTGGTGACCGCCTCCGCGCTGCTCGACGTCCTCACCCGGGAGGAGATCGAGAACCTGGCCGACGCCTGCGTCGGCGCCGGCTGCCCGGCCCTGCTCACCCTCTCCGTCGCCGGCCGCGTCGAACTCACCCCGGCGGACCCGCTCGACGCCGAGATCACCGACGCGTTCAACGCCCACCAGCGGCGCGCCGGGCTGCTCGGCCCGGACGCGGTCACCGTGGCCGGCGAGGCGTTCGCCGCGCGAGGGGCGACGGTCCGTGTCCAGCCGAGCCCGTGGCGGCTCGGCCCCGCGGAGGCCGCGCTGACCGGGCAGTGGCTGCGCGGCTGGGTGGGCGCGGCCGTCGAGCAGCGTCCGGAGCTGCGGGACCGCGCCGAGCGCTATCTGGACGCCCGGCTCGCCGCCTGCGCGGCCGGCGAGCTGCGGGTCACCGTGCACCACACCGACCTGCTGGCACTGCCCCGGCCGACGGGCGGCCCGGCATGAGCGCGCGGCCGGCTCCTGCGGTGCGCGCCGTCACCCGCGCCCGTACGGCACCGACGGACCCGGCCCGCCCCCACCTGACCGGCGAGGACCCCGCAGGCGCGCACCCGCCACGCCCGCGGGTGTCTCCCGCGAGCGCGCCCGGCACCGCCCCCACCGCGGCGGTACCCCCCGCACCCGCACCCGGCGCCACCTTGGCACCCGCCTCCCTGCCCGCCGCCCCCCGGCGCTCCGGCGCGCGCCTCCTGCGGAGTCAGGCCGGTACGTGCGTCGGCGTGGTGATCCTCGGCGTCCTTCTGTGGCGGCTCGGTACCGGTGTGCTGGTGGACGGGCTGCGGCGGATCGACGCCGTGACGGTGCTCGCCGCACTGGGTATCGGCGTGGTCACCACGGTGTTCAGCGCGTGGCGCTGGCAACTGGTCGCGCGGGGACTGCGGTTGCGGCTGCCGCTCGGTGCCGCCGTCGCCGACTACTACCGCGCGCTGTTCCTGAACGCGGCGTTGCCCGGCGGGATCCTGGGCGATGTGCACCGGGCGGTCCGCCACGGGCGGGACGCGGGGGACGTGCGGCGCGGGGTGAAGGCGGTCGTTTTGGAGCGGGTCGCGGGGCAGGTCGCGATGGCCGTGACCGCCGTGGTGGTGCTGCTGACCCTGCCGTCCCCGGTGCGTGCCCAGGCCCGTGCCTTCGCCCCGCTCATGGCGCCGGCCGTGGCGGGCGCGCTCGCCGTCGTCGTCGCCGTCCGGATGAACCGCACGCCGGCCGGCCGGGGCGGGGCGCTGCGCCGCGTGCTCGGCGAGGCCCGCCGGGGCCTGGCGTCCCGGCAGAGCGGGCCGGGGGTCGCGCTGTCCTCCGCGGCCGTCCTCGCCGGGCACCTGGTGATGTTCGTCGTGGCGGCCAGGGTCGGCGGTTCGGCCGCCCCGGTGGCGGTGCTGCTGCCGCTCGCGGTGCTCGCCCTGCTGGCCATGGGCCTGCCGCTGAACGTCGGCGGTTTCGGCCCCCGGGAGGGGGTCACCGCGTGGGCGTTCGGCGCGGCGGGCCTCGGCGCGGACACCGGGGTCGCGGTCGCCGTCGTCTACGGCGTACTGAGCTTCGTCGCGAGCCTGCCGGGCGCCGCCGTACTCGTCCTGCGCTGGTACGAGGGTCTGCGCGGCCCGGCCGACGCGCCGGAGCCCGGCCCCGTGCCGGACGCCGAGCGCCTGCCGGCCGGGGCCGCCCCCACGGGTCCCGGCCGGCAGGTCCCCGCGCCGGGCTACTCCCGTCCCGTGGCCGCGGTGAGCAGCGCGAAATACGGTTCGAAGGATTCCGTGAGGCTCGCCAGGAGTTCCTTTCCCTTTTCCGCAGATCCCAGGGAGGGGCGGCCGATGACGCCCGATTCGGTATAGGCGGACATTCCCACGGTGAGCAGATGACGGCGGTCGTCGGCGGTGAAATCGGCCGACTCGTTACCAGGGCGGACGAATTCGGGGTGAGCGTGCAGCAGAATCGAGGTCTCGATCTCTCCCGCGTGCATGTCGGTGAGCAGCGAGGTGACCACTCCCGCCTGTTCCCGCGCCGTCTCCCAGTCCTCGGCGGCGGGGAACAGGGCCATCCGCTCGCCGCGCGCGGACGCCTCCTGGACGACGTTGCCGAGCACGTAGTTGCCGCCGTGCCCGTTGACCACGACGAGCGCGTCGACGCCCGAGCGGCGCAGCGACGCCGCGATGTCCGTGATCACCGCGTGGAGGGTCACGGCGGAGATGCTGACGGTCCCCGGCCAGGCCGCGTGCTCGTGCGAGCAGGAGAGCGTCACCGGCGGCAGGAGATGCACCGGGTAGGCGGCGGCGATCTCCCGGGCCACGGCGCAGGCGATCAGCGTGTCGGTCGCCAGGGGAAGGAACGGACCGTGCTGTTCGAAGCTCCCGACCGGAAGGACGGCGACCTGTGCTGACGCGTCCGCCCCCCGCGCCCGTACGTCCTCCGTGGTGTCCGTCGGCACCACGCCGCTCGCCACTTGGTATGCCGCTGCGCGCGCGCCCGAACCACTCATCTCTTCCACGGCCTTTCGTCTCTGCATAGGAATCAGATCATGACAGAAAACACCGGCGTCAACATCGGCGTACTCGGCAAGAAGTCCCCGCCGCGGTCGGGTGCGGAGCGTGTCGTGAATGCGCCGCTGCCCACGGTGTACGGGCAATTCCAGGCGATCGGCTACCTGGACCACGACCGCGGGGACGAGCAAGTGGCCCTGGTGCACGGTGAGATCGGCGCCGACAGTGTGCTGGTGCGGCTGCACTCGGAGTGCCTGACCGGGGACGCGTTCGGCTCCCGGCACTGCGAGTGCGGCGACCAGCTGGAGGCGGCGATGCGCGCGGTGGTCGCCGAAGGCAGCGGCATCGTCGTCTACTTGAGGGGGCACGAGGGCCGCGGCATCGGCCTGCTCGCCAAGTTGCGCGCGATGGCCCTCCAGGCGGAGGGCCTGGACACGGTGGAGGCGAACCTCGCGCTGGGCCTGCCCGTCGACGCCCGGGACTACCGCGTCGCCGCGGAGATCCTGCGCGACCTCGGGGTGCGCTCGGTGCGGCTGATGTCCAACAACCCGCGCAAGCGGGAGGCGTTGGTCCGGCACGGCATCCAGGTCGCCGAGCAGGTGCCGCTGCTGATCGAGCCGTGCGAGAGCAACATCACCTACCTGCGGACCAAGCGGGAGCGGATGGACCACCACCTGCCGCATCTGGACGCCGTCGCCCACGGCTCGTGACCCGCGGGCAGGACGCCGCCCCCCGGAACGGGACACCGCCGCCGGCTCCGCCCTGCCGGGCCGCCGGCGGTCAGTCCGCCAGTGCCCCGTGCGCCAGCCGCCGCAGCTCGGGGAAGACCTTCAGCGTCTTCGGGCGTACCTGGCTCATGAACTGCACGGTCAGGTCGTGGGCCGGGTCGACCCAGAACGCGGTGGTGGCCACGCCGGTCCAGCCGTAGGTGCCGGGGTGCGACGGGGCCGCGGTGCGGGCGGGGTCGACGACCACGGAGACGTTGAAGCCGAACCCGAGGCCGTCGTTGCCCGGTTCCCGGTGGACCGGGGCGCCGCAGGAGCGGATGGTGGCACCGCCCGGCAGGTGGTTGCGGGTCATCAGGGTCACCCACTCCGGGGAGAGCAGCCGTACGCCGTCCAGTTCGCCGCCCCGGCGCAGCATCTCCATGAACCGGTGGAAGTCGTGGGCGCAGGAGACCAGGCCGCCGCTGCCGGACAGGAACCGGGGCCGGTCGCGCACCGGCAGCCCCGGCACCGGCTCGATGCCGCCGTCGTCCGTCTCGCCGTACAACTCGGCCAGCCGCCCGGCCTGTTCGGGCGTGACGTGGAAGCCGGTGTCGGTCATGCCGAGCGGGCCGAGGATCCGGTCACGGAAGAAGGCGTCCAGCGGCTGTCCGGAGACGACCTCGATCACCCGGCCCAGCACGTTGGAGGCGACCGAGTAGTTCCACTCGGTGCCCGGGTCGGACTGGAGCGGCATCCGCGCGTACAGCTCGACGGTCTCGGCGAGCCCGGCGCCGGGCGGCACCGAGTACTCCAGTCCCGCCTCCCGGTAGAGGGCGTCCACCGGGTGGCGGTGGTAGAAGCCGAAGGTCAGGCCCGCGGTGTGGGTGAGCAGATGCCGGATCAGGAGGGGGCCGTCGGCCGGCCGGGTGCGCACGCCGGCACCCGAACCGCTCTCGTACACCCGGGGGGCGGCGAAGGCGGGCAGATGGCGTTCCAGGGGGTCGTCCAGGGACAGCCGGCCGTCCTGGGCCAGCAGCAGCACCGCGACCGCGGTGACGGGCTTGGTCATCGAGTAGATCCGCCACAGTGTGTCCGGCCCGACCGGCAGCCCGGCGGCCACGTCCCGCAGCCCGTACGTGGTCAGATGGGCGACCCGGCCGCCGCGGGCCACGGCCACGAGATATCCGGGCAGGCGTCCCTCGTCGACGTGGCGGGCGAAGTGCCGGTCGAGGCGGCCCAGGGCCGCGGCGTCCAGCCCCGCCTCCTCCGGCGCGGCATCCTGTCGCAGCTGTGCCATCGCTCTCCTCCGCTCGTGTCGCCGTCCAGGGCGCGGCCCGCCGGACCGCGTCCGCTTCTCATCGTCGCGCAGGACCACCCCCCGGGACCGGCTCGCCGCAGGAGTACGGGGGACGGGTGCGACACCGGACGGCCCGGGCAGCGCCCGGCCAGGGGCAGCGCGCACGCGGCCACGGCCGCCGGCGCGAGCAGTGCCGGCCCGGCCCCGCGCCCGGCAGCGCGGCCGCCGCGGCCGCACCGACGAAAGGCCCGACGTTCGGCGCGGTCGGCTGTGAGCCGTCCGCCGCCGCGGCCACCGCCGGCTCCGCCCGCCGGACGATCCCCTGGGTGGCCGCCACCATCGCCCTGCCGGAACCCGGCGCCCCGGCAGGGCGAGGCCCCGCGCGGGGCGGGCGTCGCGCTGGCCCGGACAGCACCGGGACGCCGGGCGCGAGCGCCGCCGCCGCCCCGCCTGCCGCCTGCGGGGAATGCGGGCACCGCCGCCGCGAGTTGATCCGGGTATGACTCAGGACTCCCCGCAGGACGCGCTGCTCGCCCTGCTCTCCGAAGGCCACGGCGGCGTACTGGTCACTCTCCGGCGTGACGGACGTCCCCAGCTGTCCAACGTCAGCCACGCCTACGATCCGGACGAGCGGGTCATCCGGATCTCGGTCACCGACGACCGTGCCAAGACCCGTAACCTGCGCCGCGACCCGCGTGCCTCGTACCACGTCACCAGCTCCGACCGCTGGGCGTACACCGTCGCCGAGGGCACCGCCGAGCTGACCCCGGTCGCCGCCGACGCGCACGACGGGACCGTCGAGGAACTGGTCCGGCTCTACCGCGACGTCGTCGGCGAACATCCGGACTGGGACGACTTCCGGGCCGCCATGGTGCGCGACCGCCGCCTGGTCGTACGGCTCCGCGTCGAGCGGGCGTACGGCGTCCCCCGGAGCTGACCGCGCGCCGTACGGCCGGTACTCACGGCGCCCCGGCGGTCCGCGCCTCGATCGCGCGCAGCACGGCGACCATGTCCGCGCCGCCGTGGCCCTGTGCCACCGTCTCCTCGAACAGGGAGTGACAGACGTCGAGGAGCGGCGAGGCCAGACCGGCCGTGCGCGCCGCCTCGGCGATCAGCCGGTTGTTCTTGAGCACGTCCAGTGCCGCCGCCTGGACGGCGAAGTCCCGCTCGCGCAGCTTGGGCGCCTTCATCCGAAAGACCCCGCTGGCCATCGGGCCCGCGTCCAGGACGTCCAGGAACAGCCCGCGGTCCAGGCCCTGCCGCTCGGCGAAGTGGAACGCCTCGGCCAGCCCGGTGACCTGGGTGATCAGGAACAGGTTCACGGACAGCTTCATCAGCAGCGCGCCCGGCGCCGGGCCGCACACGAACGTCTCCCGGCACATCGGGTCCAGCAGCGGCCGCACGGTGTTCACGGCGTCCCGCTCCCCGGCGAGCAGGGCCACCAGCTGCCCCTGCTCCGCCGGCACCCGGGACCCGGAGACGGGCGCCTCGACGTACCGGCCGCCCGCGGCGCGGATCTCGGCCTCCAGGGCGTGGGAGTACTCCGGGGAGGTCGTGCCCATGTGGACGACGGTCCGGCCCGCGACCCGCCCGGCCAGCGCGGGCGTGCCGCGGCCGAGGACCGCGTCCACCGCGGTCCCGTCGGCGAGCATCAGCAGCACCGTCTCCGCTCGCGCGAACACCTCGCCGGGATCCGTGGCGACCTCGGCGCCGGCCGCGCGCAGCTCTCCGGCGCGCTCCGGGGTGCGGTTCCACACCACCAGTGGGGTGCCGGCGGACACCAGGCGCAGGGCCATGGGCCGGCCCATCACTCCGAGACCGATGAATCCGACCGGCATGGGACCGCCCTCCGCCGTCGCGAGTCGATTATGACAGTGGTCATAGTAGCGCGCGTTATGACGATCGTCATAGGGTGAGGGCCGAGGACCGGAGGTGGAGATGGCACAGGCGCGGCGCGGTCCGCGGGAACGGATGGTCTTCAGCGCGGCCCAGCTCATCCGGCGCGACGGGGTCGCCGCGACCGGCATGCGCGAGGTCGCCGCCCACGCCGGCGCCCCGCGCGGCTCCCTTCAGCACTACTTCCCGGGCGGCAAGGAACAGCTCGTCAACGAGGCGGTCGAGTGGGCCGGCCGGTACGCGGGCACGCGCATCGCCCGGTTCCTCGCGGCCCTGGAAGACCGGGCGCCCAGCGGGCTGTTCGCGGCGATGGCCGCGCAGTGGACCGACGAGTACGGCCGGGACGGCTTCGCGGCGGGCTGCCCGGTCGCCGCGGCCACGGTCGACTGCGCCTCCTCCGACGGCTCGACCCGCCAGGCCGTGGCCGCCGCGTTCGCGACCTGGAGCGATCCGCTCGCCGCGGCGCTGACGGACATGGGCGTCCCCGCCGCACGGGCCGGGTCGCTGGCCACCCTCATGATCAGCGCTCTGGAGGGCGCCATCCTGATGGCGCGCGCCGAGCGGGACGTACGGCCCCTGACCACCGTCGTCCGGGAACTCGGCCCGCTGCTCGACGCGGCGGTGGACCCCGCCGGGTGACGGCACGCCGAGCGCGGCCGACCAGGAGGCGGAGGATCCGTGCACGTCGGCGTCAGGCCGGCGTCCGCTCCGCCGCGAGGTAGGCGATCACCATGTCGGAGAGCATGGCCCGGTAGTGCGCGCGCCGCGCCGGGTCCATCAGATCCCGGCCGAACAAGGTGCCGAAGGTGTGCCGGTTCGCGACCCGGAAGAAGCAGAACGAGGTGATCACCGCGTACAGGTCGACCGCGTCCACGCCGGCCCTGAACACCCCGGACTCCTGACCGGCGGCGAGGACACGGCGGATCAGGTCGAGCGCCGGGGAACCGGCCCGGCCGAGCCGCCCGGAGGCCGCGAGGTGCCCGGCGCCCTGGTCGTTCTCGATGCCGACCAGGCGGACGAAGTCCGGGTGCCGCTCGCAGTGGTCGAAGGTCAGCTCGGCCAGCCGCCGGATCGCCGCCACCGGGTCCAGGTGGTCGACGTCCAGCTGCTGCTCCGCGCCCCGGATCAGCCCGTACGCCCGCTCCAGCACGGCCGTGAACAGCTGTTCCTTGCCGCCGAAGTAGTAGTAGATCATCCGCTTCGTGGTGCGGGTACGGGCCGCTATCTCGTCGACCCGGGCACCGTCGTAACCGGCCCGGGCGAACTCGCGCGTGGCCACGTCGAGGATCTCGTCCCTGGTCCGGGCGGGGTCGCGCACCCGCTCGCCGGGTCCTACCGGTTCTTCGGCGCTGGTCATCGGGTTCCTTCGGGCCGTGCGGAGCCTGGGCGGAGTGCGCGTTCGCGTGCCGGTGATTGTAGGACCAGGGCCCGGGCGCGCGGCCGGCCCGCGGACCGGCACCCGGCACGCGGCGTCACTGGCGGCTCACCGTGCGGGTCACGCCGGCGACCACGGTCGTCGCCAGGATCCAGCCGGTGAGGACCAGGACGTAGGCGAGAACCTGGTAACCGCCGCGCGGCGCGAACGCCGAGTCCTGCCCGAAGGAGATCACCGGCAGCAGCAGGTCGAGCGTGTAGAACACCGGGTGGAACGGGGGTGCCTCGTCCGTCTTCAGCGGTTGCGGGTGGTGCAGCGCGAAGACGGCGGAGCCGAGCGCGAGCAGCGACAGCAGCCAGCCGGCGGCGCGCAGCGGACGGAAGCCGTAGCCGACGGCGACGTCCTGCACCAGGCCCCACAGCCGGCCGTACCAGGGCAGGATGTGGCGGTGCCGGCGCTGCTTGGCGAGCTGCACCAGCCGGGCCGCGTGGTCGTCCCCGGTCCGGCGGTAGGCGGCCGTCAACTGCTCGTAGGCGTGCGGGACATAGCCGTCCCGCTCCCGCTCCAGCATGGGCAGGCGGCGCTCGGCGGGTGCGTGCGGGGTGAGCGAGGTGTACGTCAGGCCGCCGAGCCGCACCTCCTCGGGCACCGACTCCGGTTCCAGCAGCAGGACCTCCAGCTGGGCGCGGCGCAGGTCGAGGCAGCCGTCCATGGGCGGGCTCTTGCGCAGCCACAGCTCGCCGATCGTCGTGCTGCCGGCCCGCAGCGCCGGACTCCCCGGATTCGACAGGAGGGTGTACGACAGGTCGAGCCGGCCCGCGACACGGGCGCCCCGCAGGCCCGTCCAGCCCCGCACCTCGGCGTGCCGGACCAGCATGTCGCCGCCCACGGAGAACGTCTGCGCGTCGAGCGCGCCCTGCCCGGGATGGTGCAGCCGCGCCTCGCTGAGGTTGACCGAACCGGCGGTCAGGGCGCCGTTGAGCCGTGTCTGCCCGTGCGTGCGCAGGCCCGGCGCCCACAAGTCACCGCCGATGACCGCCTGGTTGAGCTGGAGCACCGGATCCTCCTCACCGGGCGCGGCCACCTCGGCGCTCTCCAGGTACAGGCTGCCGGCGATGCGGGCGCCGGCGAGCCGTACGATGCCGCGGCACCGGGTGCGGGTCATCCGCAGGACGCCGTCCACGTGGACGGCGTGGGCGGCGAGGCCGGGCAGGACGGACTCGCTGAGGTTCAGCTCGCGCAGCCGGGCGCCGTCGCACCGCGGGGCCTCGTCGAAGTGGCAGTGCCGCAGCCGCACCGGGTGGTCGATCGTCGCGTACCGGAGGTCGAGCCGGCCGGTGATCCGGGCGCCCGCCAGATTCAGCGAGGCTATCTCGCCGTCGTGCCGCGGCCCGTCCAGCAGCAGGGCACGCAACACCCGGGCGCGCACCGTCCGCTCGGGCCCCCAGCCGCCGCCGTCAGCGGTGTCCTCGTCCGGGCTCTCCCGTAAGTCCACCGACTCCCCCCGCGGGAACGCCCGCCACACCCGCTCCTCGGCCGCCGTCAGCTCGCTGATCTCCACCCGGGGGACTCTGACCCGGGCCGGGAGCGGCTGTCAACGCGGCCTGACCGGACCCGGGCGCCCGTGTGCCCCCGGTCCGCGGGCGGTGGCGGGCCGGGGGCACACGGGCATCGGCTACGGCTGGACGTTCCACTCCGCGATCACCGGGCGGTCGTGCTCGGTCGACAGGCGGCTGACCGTGCCGGTGGCCAGCTGGAACAGGCGGCCCTCGGCAGGCGGCAGGCCCAGGCGGCGCGCGGTGAGGACGCGCAGGAAGTGGGCGTGGGCGACGAGGACCACGTCACCGGCGTCCTCGGCGAGGGCCGGGCCGACGCGGGCCAGGACCCGGTCGGCGCGCGCGCCGATCTGCGCCGGTGACTCGCCCGGGTGTCCGTCCGGGCCGGGCGGCACGCCGTCGGTCCACAGGTCCCAGGCGGGACGGTCGCGGTGGATGTCGACGGTGGTGATGCCCTCGTAGCCACCGTAGTCCCACTCGTGCAGCCCCGGGTCGGTCACGACCCCGGGCAGGCCGGCCAGTTCGGCGGTGCGTATCGCGCGGCTCAGCGGGCTCGCCAGCGCGAGGGCGTAGGTCCGGCCGGTGAGGAGCGGGGCGAGGGACTTGGCCTGTTCCTCGCCGTGCCCGGTCAGGGGCAGGTCGGTCCAGCTGGTGTGCCGTCCCGACCTGCTCCACTCCGTCTCACCGTGGCGGACCAGCAGGAGGTCCCCCACGGCGGGTCAGTCCTTCTTCTCGACCGCGTGGCCGCCGAACTGGTTGCGCAGCGCGGCGATCATCTTCATCTGCGGCGAGTCGTCCTGCCGGGAGGCGAACCGCGCGAACAGCGAGGCGGTGATCGCGGGCAGCGGCACCGCGTTGTCGATGGCCGCCTCGACGGTCCAGCGTCCCTCGCCGGAGTCCTCCGCGTAGCCGCGCAGCTTCTCCAGGTGCTCGTCGTCGTCCAGGGCGTTGACCGCGAGGTCCAGCAGCCAGGAGCGGATGACGGTGCCCTCCTGCCAGGAGCGGAACACCTCGCGGACGTTGTCGACCGAGCGGACCTTCTCCAGCAGCTCCCAGCCCTCGGCGTAGGCCTGCATCATCGCGTACTCGATGCCGTTGTGGACCATCTTCGAGAAGTGCCCGGCGCCGACCCGGCCCGCGTGGACGTATCCGTACGGGCCCTCCGGCTTGAGCGCGTCGAAGATCGGCTGGATCCGCCGCACGTGCTCCTTGTCACCGCCGACCATGAGCGCGTAGCCGTTCTCCAGGCCCCACACACCGCCGGAGACGCCGGCGTCGACGAAGCCGATGCCCTTGACGCCGAGTTCGGCGGCGTGCTTCTCGTCGTCCGTCCAGCGGGAGTTGCCGCCGTCGATGACGGTGTCGCCCTCGGAGAGCAGGTCCTTCAGCTCGTCGATGACGCCCTGCGTGGCGGTGCCGGCCGGGACCATCACCCACACATGGCGGGGCGCGTCCAGCTTCTCCACGAGTTCGGCGAGGCTCTTGACGTCGGAAACCTCCGGGTTGCGGTCGTAGCCGACGACCTCGTGGCCGGCGCGGCGCAGCCGCTCGCGCATGTTGCCGCCCATCTTGCCCAGACCGATGAGGCCCAACTGCATGGCTGTCATGTCACTTCACTTCCTGAGAGAACGGTAGGTGGCGACGAGGGCCGTGGTGGACGGGTCGAGGCCGGGTACGTCGGTGCCTTCGGTGAGGGCGGGTTCGACGCGTTTGGCGAGGACCTTGCCCAGTTCCACGCCCCACTGGTCGAAGGA